>JBARYO010000383.1:0-12842 GCA_049647905.1 Elainellaceae cyanobacterium
GATCTCCCTTGCGGAATCCATGTCGGGTAGTGGTCCCACCGTAGGCACGACGCTTGCCGCCTTTGGCAGGCTGCAGCAAGTGGAGCTGGCGACGGCAAACTGGCGGGCGGCGAATGATTTTGAACAAGCCCTCGATTAAGGCAATAGAGCCAGTCCATTGACGCCCACGGGTATTGCGAGTCTGAAATGCTTCGTAGCTGACAAACTCAGATGCGGCAAGGGCCACACCATCAACAGCATGGGAGCGCGGGGACTGCTTAGCTTTGTCCTTGGATTTGACTAGTACGAGGTGCTTGCGCAACGTCGCTGTTTCCCAGCCGAATAGCGTTGCTACTGGAGCAATCTTTGATAACTGCTCAATCATCCAACGTTGTCCCACCATCACAGGACTGAATCCGCGCCCCGACCTCGCGCCCTTTCGACCGCTGGTCAAATCCACGTCGGCGCGGACATACTCCCAGACAATCTTGGAAACGGGCAGGATAGCGGACAGCTCTTTTACCACGCGCAGTTCTAGCTGCCGGTTAGCCCGGATGCTAGGAACTAGCTTGCTCTGACGGCGGTTGCTGAACCGATTTTGCCGGTGGTTTCGAAGCTGAAACGGCACATTTCGACTGATACGTCTACCCCTGCGGGTCCGCCGCATCATGCGCCGTTGGTCCATCCGTTTTCGCACCGTCTCGAACGGTAGAACCAGGTGAGCCATAAACAGCGTTGCTTTGACCGACTGGGCAGCGATGCCGCTGTACAATTTACCGGGATCAACACCTATCATAACGTCCTGAGTAGCGCGGCCTGAAGGCTTAGCCACTAGCTGAACGTAGAAGACGCCCAGATCTGACCAACGTTTGACCGCTTTACTATCTCGAAGCCATCGCCGCGCTCGGCTAGGGGTGGTCGGCATTAATGGCTTGCCGTTGCTGTCTGTAACTGGAATTCTCAATTGATATAATCCTCTTTCGAGTTTTGGTCCCCTTGACCACGCCAACAAACATGTCTCGCCCTGAGCGACGCCTATGACTTCTAGGCTTAGAGTGATTCCGAACTGGGGAAGCATTCGGAGGTCTGTAGTATGTTGGCGCTCGGCGGTCTAGTCAACTCTTGCGTTGAGGGATAATCCCCCTCAAGCCCTTAGCTCAGCGTTAGCGGCTAGGGGTAGGTGACGCTAATCGGCAATATAGGGTATAGAATATCGCTAAAGATGGTTTGGTGATGTGCCACCGCTTTGATAGTCAAGCTACGGCAGCTACGGTGTGACATTGGGATGTGTGCACCATATTAGATGTTTTGACGGTGCATCAACCCATACCATCGATGAGACCTATGAATCAAATCGATAGCTCTAAGCTCAAGTTGTCTCAACTACGAGCCCTCGCTGCGGTAGCCCAATGCGGCAGCTTTGGCCGTGCTGCTCTAGACCTAGGGGTGACTCAATCCTCTGTCAGCCATGCGATCGCGTCGCTGGAAGACATCTTGGGGGTGGAGCTGCTGTTTCGTGGCCGCATGGGTGCAACGCTGACGTCGGCTGGAGAGGCGGTCTTGAAAGACATTCGGCTGATTTTGTCACGGGTAGATGCTGTTGTGCAGACCGCCCATCATGCCAGAGGATTGGATACTGGACAGGTTCGCATCGCCTCAATTCGGAGCCTTGCGACCCATTGGCTTCCCCCTGTGCTGGCGGCTTTTCACCAACGGTACCCCCAGCTCAACGTCACGGTAACAAAGTGCTTTGACCACCACAGCGTGCGTCAAGCTCTGCGCGATCGTGTCGCTGACGTGGGGCTGATGGATATATACAATACCGATGGGCTATCGGTCTGTGCCATTTGTGAGGATGATTACGTGGCCCTGCTGCCCCCCGACGCCAGGGCTAGCGGGGATGGGCTTCACGAGGCGGTGATGCCGTGGGACCAGCTGCGTCAATACGACTTGATTATGCCTGCTGCTAATGATGGTGGCTACACAGCACTGAGGCAGTACCTTCAACGGGCTGAAGCCTCGCTGACAGTCACCTACGAGATCAACGAAGACGCCATGATTGTCAGCTTGGTGGCCCAAGGCTTGGGCATGGCCATCTTGCCGCGCTATGCGGCCCGACCCATTCCCACAGCCGTCCGTGTCCATAGACTGCCGCAACCCCTCACCCGAACCCTAGCGGCGGTGACCCTGTCGGATGCGATGCATACGCCAGCCGTGTTTGCCTTTTTGGAGCAAGTCACCCAATGGTGCAAGAAGTCCTAGATATTGCTTGCCCCATTGGCATCCCATAGACCTCATGGGTCAAGGAACCTTTTGCTTGGCAACCCACGCCACATGCCGACTCAGCTGGGCGTCCGCCTGCAGCACATCAAGGGTGAAATATTGCTTTGCTACTTTTTCCCGTGGCATAGGGCTACCAAGCAACATCACCAAATCGCGCTACCAAAAAATCGCTGAACCGCTGAATTTTTGCCGAGAGGTAGCGGTTGACGGGATAGAGGACGTAGATTCCGAGGGGCGACGGGGCATAGCCCGGTAAGACAACCTGCAGCTTGTTTTGCCTCAGGTCGTCGTGGACCAGGAACGACGGCAGCAGCGCGATGCCTACGCCTTGCAGGGCGATCGCCCTCAGCACATCCCCATTATTAGAGCAAAGAGCGCCCGATACCGAAACGGTATGATCCCCGTCGGGGCCGGTCAAATGCCAAGTATGCCTGCTGGGCAAGTGGCCATAGTGCAGGCAAGACTGATGGGCTAAATCTTGGGGATGGGCAATGGCGCTGTGGGTGGCAAGGTAGCCTGGCGAGGCGCAGAGCACCCGCTGTGCTGGTGCCACCTGCTGCACCACCAAACGTGCTGCTGCAGGCGGCGCGGAAATGCGCAGCGTGATGTCAAAGCCTTCTTCAATGGGGTCAATGAAGCGATCGCTGAGCACTAGCTCCACCTGCACCTGGGGATACTGCTGCAGAAATTCTCCTAACGCTGGAGCCAAATGCTGGATGCCGAAGGAGAGGGGGGCATTCACCTTGAGGGTGCCCTGGGGCTGGCTGTGCTGCTGCATCACGGCTTGTTCAGCATCTGCCAAGTCACTCAGGATAGTGATGCACGTTCCGTAAAATGCACTGCCCGCATCGGTAGGGGTGACCTGCCGCGTGGTGCGGTGCAGCAGCTGTACCCCAAGCTGGTCTTCTAAGTTAATGACAAGCTTGTTGACCTGCGATCGCGACAGCCCCATTTTCCGAGCCGCCGCCGCGAACCCGCCGGATTCAACGACTTGAGTAAAGGCCCGAAGGCTATCAAACTTGTCCATAACGACGCTGTGGGTAAAGAGGCCCTCCTCCCATGCTAGGAGCTTTGATAGCCTTTGCGTTATCTGTGGCCCTTCTCCATATTTCTCGGCACTGGTTTTTTAAAAGGTGATAGAGCTTAGACCTTACGTGGTCAGCAGTTCACGGGTTGATATTGGGCGATTGCACCAGCCGATCGCCATTACTAGGCGCTCAAAGAGCGCTACTATGTCAAGCCCAATTAATGCTAGTCTCTCGCGCTATGATAGAAATCCGTAGTCGTTATGAGAATGAATAATCATGGCTCACCTCACTCAGCGACGGCCCGAAAACATATCGGGCGATCTCTATGTCGATAGCAGCTGTATCGATTGTGATACCTGCCGGTGGATGGCACCAAACATCTTCAACCGCCAGGGCGAGCAGTCCGCTGTTTACTGCCAGCCTCAAACGGATGACGAGCGACAAAAGGCTTTGCAGGCGCTACTTTCTTGCCCAACGGCCTCCATCGGAACCGTCAAGCCGCCTGCCGATATCAAAACAGTGCAGCAGCAGTTTCCGCTGCCTATCACAGATAATGTTTATCACTGCGGCTATCACTCCGAAAAATCTTTCGGTGCCGCTAGCTATTTTATTCAGCGGCCTGAAGGAAATATCCTGGTGGATTCGCCCCGGTTTACACCACCCCTGGTTAAGCAGCTAGAAGCGCTGGGCGGCGTTCAATACCTCTATCTCACCCACCGCGATGACGTGGCTGACCATCAAAAATTTCACGACCACTTTGGCTGCGATCGCATCCTCCACGAAGACGACATAACTAGCGGTACGTCGAGTATTGAACGTTCACTCATAGGAGACGAAGCGATTACGCTTGCCCCAGATCTCATTGTCATTCCAGTTCCGGGACACACAAAAGGCCACACGGTATTGCTTTACAACAATACGATTCTATTTACAGGAGACCACCTTGCCTGGTCCCCCCGGCTGAACCAGCTCTATGGGTTCCACCGTCACTGCTGGCACTCTTGGCCTCAGCTAAAGCAGTCTATGCAGAAGCTGACGGAATATTCCTTCGAGTGGGTGTTGCCAGGACATGGTCGCCAATATCACAGCGATCGCGCCACCATGGCAGCGGCGATGCAAACCTGTTTGGAGTGGCTAGAGACGGTCTAAGCCTAGGTCTTAGCTGCCGCTGCTGCCCTACTCAGCACCCTCTGCTGGAGCAGGACTAGGTTGGAGTGGTGTCGGGGTCGCGCTCGGAGTGACTGGCGGCGCTGCTTGGGGAACGGGGGGTGGTGCGGGCGCGGGCGCGGGAACTGGTGCGGGTGCAGGGGCTGGCGCAGTCTGCGTCGGTGCTGGGGGTGGCGCTGGGGCTGGCGCAGGCGCTGTGTTCTGCCGAGGCTCTAGGTCAGACCGAGGCTCCATTGGCCGTGCTGGTGCAGACTGGCGGGCGGGTTGGCTGGGCGCTGGCGCACGGTTTTGGGAATCGGATGATTCGCTGGATCTAGAGGAGCTGCCGCTGCTCTCAGATCTTCTAGAGCTGCCGCTGCTCTCAGATCTTCTAGAGCTGCCGCTGTCTTCGGAGGATTTGCCCGTTCCCAAAGAGCGCATTTTCTTCGGCTTGACAGGCTGCTTTTCAATTGTGGCTTCGCGGTTGCCGAGGCTAGGCCGTTCCGGAAAATCTTCAAACGGGATGTCCTCCTCAATGCTGCTCAAGAAGTTGCGCCAGACCTGAGCGGCTGTACCGCTGACGCCCCATGTTGGCGTGTCGTCGTCATTGCCGAGCCAAACCCCTGCTGCAAGCTGTGGAACGTAGCCGATAAACCACAAGTCGCGTCGCTCTTCTGTTGTGCCCGTCTTACCGGCTACAGGGCGGTCGAGCCTAGCCCGCTGGCCTGAACCGCTATTGACGACGTTACGCAACATCCAGGTGGTAATGTTGGCGCTGTTTTGGTCTAAGGCCCGCTGGGGCTCAAACTTAGCCTCGTAAATCACCTCATTGTTCCGATCCAGGACACGGGTGATGCCGTGGGGCTGAACGTAAAGACCTTCCGCCGCCAGAGTGCCGAAGCTACTGGTCATCTCCAGCAGGTTGACCTCGGAGGTACCCAGCGCTAGGGAATAGGCTGGGACTAGGTCAGAGCTAATCCCCATTTTTTGTGCCAACGTGACGACGGGGTCAAAGCCGACGTCAATTAGGGTTTTGATCGCAACGATGTTAAGCGACGAGGTGACAGCGTCTAAAATCGAAACGGTGCCGCGATAGCTATCACCGTAGTTCTCTGGCTTGTAGCCGTCGATATCGACTTTCTCGTCTTCATAGCTCTTGTAGGGTGAGAAGCCCGCTGCCATGGCGGCGGCGTACACGATAGCTTTAAATGTGGAACCGGGCTGCCGCTGGGCCTGGGTAACGCGGTTGAATTTGCCTTCTTCCTCGAAATCGGTGCCGCCAACCATGGCGCGAATTTCACCGGTATCAGGTTCGATGGCCACCAACGCCGCCTGCTTAAAGTTTTGTCCACCGCCGTAGTTAGCGATCGCGTTGATGACGGTTTCCTCGGCCTTTTTTTGCCATGCAGCGTTTAGGGTCGTCTCAACAGTGAGTCCTCCTGCCGCCAGCTGCTCTTCAGAGACATATTTGGGCAGCTCTTGCTTGATGTAAGTTGTGAAATATGGGCTGGGGCTAGAGAAGTATTTTGGTGGACTAGGGGCAATCTCCAGCGGTATGGCGATCGTCTGCTCCATCTCATCCGCCGTGATGAACTCGGCGTCCACCATGCGGCTGAGGGTGAGATCGCGCCGCTGCTGGGCCGCATCCAAATCGACCAGGGGGGAGTAGACGCTGGGGGCAGGCGGTAGGCCCGCAATCGTCGCCATTTCAGACAGCGTCAGATCGGCCACGGGCTTTGAGAAGTAAACCCACGCTGCGTCGGCAACCCCATAAGCTCCAGAACCCAGATAAATCAGGTTCAAGTAGCTCTCAATGACTTGCTGCTTGCTGAGATTTTTCTCCATTTCCTGAGCCAGCAGTGCTTCGCGAATCTTGCGTTCTGCGGTACGAGACTGGTCAAGGAACACAATCCGGGCCAGCTGTTGGGTGATGGTGCTGGCCCCCTCAACTACTCCCCTCGCCCTAACGTTGGCTCGGGTAGCCCGAGCGATCGCCGAATAGTCGATCCCTGAGTGCTCATAAAAATTCTTGTCTTCTGCCGCCACAAAAGCTTGAACCAGCTGAGGCGGGATTTCCCCAAAGGTGAGCTTTTCGCGGGTGGCCGGTCCAGTCTGCTGCAAAATGTTGCCGTCACTGGCTTTGATGGTCAGGGTGCCATTGCGCACGAACGTCAGAACGTCTTCCGTGGCCGGCAAGTCATTTCGGATTAGGACTATGGTTTGAACACCCGTTGCCACTGTGCCAACGACCATTGCCCCCACCCCCAGCAAACCCCAGACCCACCAGCGAAAGTAGAGCGGCTTAGTCGGCGGTTGTGGCGATCCGGTAGGCCCTTGGTCTGATTCGGAGTCTGTTTTAGCGCTTGGGCTTTTAGGCGTTGTATCGGCGGCGGATGACGATTGCAGCATGGTGCTACGCGAATTCGCCTGAGATTGGGCCGTTTTCGGAGAATTATCCGGCAGGGATGGTTGGGTTAGCCATTCCGATATGACCTTAAACCGCTCTGTGAAGTTGGTCATAGCTACTGTTCCTCGATCCCTTACGATCACTTAGAGAATGGCGTGGCCTAGAGCGATCCCCGTTGCTAGCATACCAAACACTAAGAAAGGCTGGGCGCTAGCTTGATACTTGACATCGTTCTCCAGTGGATTGCGCAGGAAGTACATATCCTGAAATAGAATCTGAGGCACAATCAGCAGCACTAGAATCGTCGCCAGTAAAGGTTGCCCAATATACATGAGGTAGGCCGCAATACCGGCCTGGAAAATATCAATGGTCAAGACACCAATCCAAGCCGCTGTCTTAACGCCGAACATGACTGGTAGTGACTGAAGCCCGAGCTGGCGATCGCCCTCAACGCTTTTGAAATCATTGACCACGGCAATCCCCAATCCCGCCAAGCTGTAGAACAGGGTCAGCACCATGACGGTAGGTGTCAGCACGCCAAACAGAGCGTGGCCAGCCCACCAAGGCAGTGCAATGTAGCTGGCCCCTAGGGCATAGTTCCCTAACCAGCCGTTTTGCTTTAGCTTCAGCGGCGGTGCCGAATAGATGTAGGCCAAAAATGCTCCCCCCAACGTCAGAACGAGCATAATAGGGAATTGGTGGCCGGCCCAGACATCCAATAGAACAGCGATTCCAAGAGCAAGCACCAGCAGCACCCAAATTTGGGTCACCACTTGGGGGATGGAGATAGCCCCAGAGGGGATGGGCCGGTAGGGCTCATTGATGGCATCAATCTCGCGATCGTAGAAATCGTTGAGGGTTTGGGTGTAGCCCGTCATCAGCGGTCCTGACATTAGCATGCAGGCGGCCGCAACGAGAATATTTTCCAAGGTCCAGCGGTACTGCCCGGAAGAGGCCGCCCCGCAGAGGACACCCCAGATGAGCGGGATCCAAGTGATGGGCTTCATCAGCTGGAGACGCAGCTTCCAAATGGAGGTTTCCCCAGCCTGAGCCCCCTTCATACCGAGCAGCTGACGGGCCTTGCCGCCACGAGCGGTGGCGTTGGAGTCCGCGCTGGAGACCGAATTGGGAGGGGTGGGCGAATCAGACATAATGACGCTAAGGCGATCGGGTTAGTTTAATCGAAATGGGTTCGGAGGGTGATTGATGCAACAGTAGGGGTTAAATCACCTCGGCCCCTAAACCACAAAGGAAATAATGAGGTGACCGTCGGCAAACTTCGCGCCGGTAACAGCACGTCCCTGCAGTTCTGGGGGCAGCAAAATATTGCGGCGCTGATCGCCAGCTTCGATGGTGACCTCCGGTCCATATTGCGTCAGCTTAACCTGCTTTTTGCTAAAGCCGGGCAGAAATAGGCTGACCTGGCCGGTGGCCAAATCAACCACCATAGAGCGGGGTACCGTCATAGCCTGCTCCGGCTCGGGCAAGGCTTCCATGAGCGGCTGCCAGCTATCGCTACGGGTGGGTAGCGCCGCCACAGGCAAGGGAGCAAAGCTGTCTTGAACGGCGGCAGCGGCAACTTGATTGGCGATGACGCCCCCCACGGTCAGTCCAATTTGCTGCGCGCTACCCCAGAGATAGGTTGCCGTGGCGATCGCATCGGGCTGGTCTGTGGTGACCAGGTAGGCCACCACGCGACGCGGGTCGGCTACGGCACTGCGTCCATCATCCAGCATGCCGTTCACCTGCTGGGTGGGCTGATTGAGGGCGCTCCCACCTGACCAATCAACGTTGAGCACTGTGCCGGCCATGGGCTGGAGGAACGGTGCTAGCGTCTTGACTACGTCGGATTCCAGAAAGACGGAGCGAAAGCGGCGCAAATACCAGCTTAAGATTTCGGGCATACCCAGCATGCGCAGCGTGGTTTGGTCACCAAGGCCGTCGTAGACAATAACGTCGTAGCTGCTCGATTCATACTCTCGTAGCGCGTTGAGGGCTAGGGCTGAATCCATGCCCGGCAGCACGCCCAGCTCTTGGCCATATACCGACTTTAAAAATGGCGATCGCAGATAGCGGGCTTCTTGCCGCTTGACCTCTTCCCAGCTCTCCTCTAGCAGTACGGATGCCTGAAGCTGCATCGCGTCTAGGTTGGGCTCAATCAATGTTGGCTTTGGTCCACAGTCAGCCCCAAGAAGCAGGGCAAAGGCTGGACCAGGGTCTTGACTGGCCAACAGGACGCGCTTTCCCGCCGCTGCAAACCGCTTCGCCGTTGCGATCGCGATGGTGGTACGACCCGTGCCGCCTTTACCCAAATAGGTGAGTATGAGTGCCATGATGTCGCTCCTGCTTAGGGTCGGATGTACGAAGAATGGGCTTAAGCGCACGATGCATTGGGGAGGTTCAACACCCCGCCTGCCTGTGCATTTAAGCAATTTAGAGTCTAGTAGCGCTGGGGAATGCAGCGCCAGAGGGCTTTTAGACGTTGTGGATCAGCATGGGAGCGTCGCAATATTAGCTCCCATGACCTGAGTCCCTCTTGGTCTCAAATCACCTTGAGCTCGTCTTCAAAAAACCAGGTGACGAAATTGTCGCCGTCAAACTCAACCACAGCCCCGACATTGCTGCCGTCCAGCATCTTGAAGTCTTGAATTTTTCCGGTTTTCCCCAGGCGATCGGCTACATCCCGCGATACTCGATCCCGTAGCCGAAATACCTTTACCCGCTGACCAATCTCCATCGCCGCTTCCTTCAACGCTAGTGACAAAACTATTTCAAAAGTTTTAGTGATAAAACCATTTCACAGTTTAACAGTGTCTTGCGATTGATTAAGATCCTGTAGAATCGAATTTGCTAATATTCTCACCTACCCCCGGTCTTCATGCTTGCTAAGCGAATTGTCCCCTGCCTCGATGTCAAAGCCGGTCGCGTCGTCAAAGGCATCAACTTTGTGGATTTGAAGGATGCTGGTGATCCGGTGGAGCTAGCCCAGGCCTACAACGATGCTGGCGCTGATGAGCTCGTCTTTCTAGACATTACCGCGACCCACGAGAATCGCGACATCATCGTAGATGTGGTCCACCGAACCGCAGAGCAGGTCTTCATTCCGCTCACCGTGGGGGGCGGGATTCAGTCGTTGGAGACTATCAAGACTCTGCTGCGGGCTGGGGCAGATAAGGTGAGCATCAATTCAGCGGCGGTGCGGAACCCTGACTTTATCAATGAGGCTAGTGCTCGCTTTGGGGCTCAGTGCATTGTTGTTGCCATCGATGCACGGCGACAGGCAGAGGGGAAATCGTGGGATGTGTACGTCCGGGGTGGCAGGGAGAACACCGGCATCAATGCGCTGTCTTGGGCTAGCGAAGTTGTGGCGAGGGGTGCAGGTGAGCTGCTCGTGACCAGTATGGACGCCGATGGAACCCAAAACGGATACGATATTTCCCTTACCCAAGCGATCGCTGAACGCGTTGATGTCCCAGTGATTGCCTCCGGTGGGGCTGGTACCTGCGCCCACATCCATGAAGCCCTGACCAATGGCCAAGCTGAGGCCGCGCTGCTAGCGTCTCTGCTCCATTACGGAACATTGACAGTCAGTCAGATTAAAGACTATCTGCATCAGCATCAGGTCCTTGTGCGCCACTAGGCTATCTTGACAAATGCGGCCTTGAGGTCTGAAAGCTCCATATTTGCTTCACCCCATCTATTCCGATAGAGTGTTACGCTAAAGATGTTACGAATAATTACGTAGCATTTAAGAAATGTTTCTGATTTTAATAATCGTTGTTGCTTTGGTAGCTTGGGCTTTGCATCTGATGCAAGAAGCCATGGATCATCAAGAGTTTTCACTAATGCTGGCCGGATTTCTGGTGTCGAGTGCGGCGGCAGGTTTGGTGGCGGTCTATCTATTGGTCAGCCACTCCTTCACATCTATGGGCGATATGGAGCGTCGCTACTACCTTCAGCAGCAAATCGATCGGGCCTACATGGAGTCGAGGGAGGTCCCCGCTCAGATTTTCTTTGACAGGCAGCTTTGATTTGACAGCCGATTCTGGCAGTTGGTCTTTACTAGACGCTCTGTAGGTGTTTTGTTAGGGGCGCTTCAGGGTAATGTGTTCAGAGAGTGACAGTCCTATGTGTGGGAGTCAACGATGCCTGACCCATTTCTCCTGAGCCGCGCCATGCTGCAATTTGGCAGTGGTGATGATGATTTGCTTCGAGAGCTCTCGGCAGCGGCGCTAACGCCTGATGGCCATTTATGGGTCAGCTCTGACGAATATCTCAGTATTGAACGCCTGTCTGATTTGGGCAATATGCGATACGGCGACCACACCTCGTTTGCCCTTGGCGATCTAATGACGCTGCATCATCCCGATGATGAAGTGGACATTGAGGGAATGTGCTATGACGCACCTTACCTATGGTTTACGGGTTCCCATAGCCACAAGCGCAGTAAGCCCAAAGGCAAAGATCTGCAAGACGATGTTGAGCGTCTCGCTACCGTTAAGCGTGACGAAAATCGCTTCATGCTGGGCCGAATTCCGCTGCTTGGGGGCTCGCTACATCGCACCTGTTCGCACCCCGACCACCCCAGTAAAATTATTCATGCCGCTAGTTTTCAGCCCGCTGGCGATGGCAATAGCCTTACCGAAGTCCTAAAGGGGGATGTCCACATCGGTCAGATTGTCGCGAGCCAGCTTCCTAGTAAAGATAATGGTTTAGATATTGAGGGATTAGCGGCAAGGGGCGATCGCGTTTTTCTAGGGCTGCGAGGACCAGTGCTGCGGGGTTGGGCGATGCTTTTGGATATTCGAGTCGAGGAGATTGAGTCTGGAGTTTTGGCCCTGAAGCCTGTGGATGACGACGGACGGCTGTACCACAAGCACTTTCTCAACCTCAATGGCTTAGGCGTTCGAGAACTCTGTTTGCAAGGCGCTGATCTGATCGTACTGGCCGGTCCCACAATGGCCCTAGAAGGAGAAATGCGTCTGTTTCGCGTACCGAATATTTTTGACCGGACCCAAGATTCGATTCTAAATCAGCCCAGTGATATTGAGGTTCTGTTTGATCTGCCCTTCACCATCGGCTCGGATCACGCCGAGGGACTAGCATTGGTGCCCTGCCTAGGGCACCCAGAAGCGATAATGATTATCTATGATTCTCCCAATACCGTTAGACGAGTCGCGCCTGACACGATTTTGATGGATGTCTTTCAGCTACCGCAGTAGCCCCAGAAATCGTTCAAGATTGCTATATGCAGATTTATTTAGACTACAGCGCAACAACCCCCCCCCACCCTGAGGCGATCGCCCTAATGCAGCGCGTGATGACTGAGGGATGGGGCAATCCCTCTAGCCTGCATCATTGGGGTGTACGCGCTGCAACGTACATTGAGCAAGCCCGAATCAGCGTGGCATCATTGATCAATGCGCCTGCTGATGCCATCGTCTTTACCTCTGGCGGCACCGAAGCGGATAACTTTGCCATCTTGGGGACAGCTCACCGCTACTCTACACCGCAGCATCTGATCATCTCCAGCGTTGAACATTCAGCGATCGCTGAGCCCGTCCGTCTGCTAGAGCAGCAGGGCTGGCGCGTGACCCGCCTGCCCGTGAATGCTCAGGGACGAGTCTCTCCTGCCGCGTTGACTGCCGCCCTCCAGCCCGACACGGTGTTGGTGTCTATCATCTACGGCCAAAGCGAAGTGGGAACCCTGCAGCCAGTTCAGGCGCTTAGGACAATTGCCCAACGCCATGGTGCGCTGTTTCACACTGATGCGGTTCAGGTTGCCGGGCGACTCCCCCTTGACGTGCAGCAGCTCCCCGTCGACTTACTTTCCCTATCAAGCCACAAACTCTATGGCCCTCAAGGGGCAGGTGCGCTGTATGTTCGGCCCGGAGTGCCTCTTGTGCCGCTGCTAGGTGGTGGTGGGCAGGAGGGGACATTGCGCTCAGGAACTCAGGCGACACCAGCGATCGCGGGCTTTGGTATGGCTGCTGCCCTGG
>JBARYO010000384.1:0-2265 GCA_049647905.1 Elainellaceae cyanobacterium
GGATCTTGGGTATCGACCCAGGACTAGCGACTTTGGGTTTTGGCATCATTGAAGCCGAGTCCACCAGCGACGATATCCATCCCCTGGATTTTGGTATCATCCAAACCCCGGCTCATACCCCAGTTGGCGATCGCCTCTGCACGATCTACAGCGACCTGCACGACCTAGTTACCCAGTGCAAGCCAGATACGGTTGGCATTGAAAAGCTATTTTTCTATCGCATGGGCAACACCATCCAGGTCGCCCAAGCGCGAGGCGTCATTATGCTGGTGCTGGCCCAGAGTAAGCTGCCCTACATCGAATTTACACCCGCTCAGGTCAAGCAGGCGCTGACAGGCCATGGCAATGCCGACAAAGCTGCGGTCCAGGAGGCGGTGGCCCGTGAGCTGAACCTCGCTCAAATTCCCCGGCCCGACGATGCGGCAGATGGCTTGGCGATCGCATTAGCAACGTGGTTTGGTCGCTAGCATTCCAGCAAGTACCGATCTGTTAGATTGGTCAGGTTTGCTTAGGTTTGCGCCGATTATTGAGCTGTTCGTCAATCAGCTGACCAAGGCGGGTGGCGCTGTCGGACACCGCTAACGATTCAGCGGCGATCGCCATCCGCTCTAAGCGTCCAGGGCACTGCAGCAGTGTCAACACCTTCTGCTCTAGGGTTTGGGCATCTAAATCTGACTGCTGGTAGACTTGGGCCGCACCAGCGGCAGCAAACACAGCTGCATTAAAGGTCTGATGGTTTTCTGCTGCAAAGGGATAGGGGATGAGGATTGAAGGCGTCTGGGTGATCGCTAACTCCACCAGCGTCCCTGCCCCCGCCCGGCTGATGGCAAGGTCAGCCCGCTGCAAAAGAGCCGCCATATCGTTGTAAAATGGGCGGTGGATATAGTGGGGATACTCTACCGCGTCCACCTCAGGGTCGTTTTCTCCAGTGAGATGGACAACCCAAGCCCCTTCGGCCAACCATGACTTGAGACTTTGGCGCACCAGCTGATTCACGGCTACGGCCCCTTGACTCCCCCCCACCACTACGATCACGGGCACATCTGAAGGGATGCCTAGATCTACCAGCGCTGATGTATTGTCACCGGCCTGAAATTCCTGCCGCACGGGCGTTCCGACGCAGGTAATTTTAGCTTTGGGTAGGTGGGCCGCAGCGGCTGAAAACCCGATGGCAACAGTGCTGCACCAGGGGCTTAGCCAACGGGTCACTTTGCCGGTTAGCGCATTGGATTCGTGCAAAATTGATGGGAGCCTGAGGGAGCAGGCCGCAATGATGGCAGGGGCTGCAATATAGCCACCTGTCGTAAAAACCCCGTCAAAATCGCCCTGCTGCAGAAGACGACGGACCTGCCGCACCGAACCCAGCAACTGCAGAAACAGACGAACTCCGCCTAAGCCCAGTGCAGTTTGGATGCCTTCTAAGTTGACTAGATGCAGCGGATATTCCTCTGGCACCAGTCGCGTTTCCAGTCGGTTGGGTACCCCCAGCCATTCAATGTCATAGTCCAACTGCGTCACTGTGGCGATCGCCGGAAAGAGGTGTCCTCCAGTGCCACTTGCTGCCACCAACAATTTCTTTGATTTAGCTTTTGATTCAGCCACAGTTGCACCACACCACGATTTGCTGCACGCGCCGTCTTCGCATTCTGGATAGTTTCCGTATCTTGCCCCAGCGCCTTGAAGATTGAGATAAATCCGTGCCAATCCCCGATGACTTCCACTACAGTGACATTAACAGTCTAATTAGTGCCGCCATCGAACGGTTTCTACTACCTTACTTCACAAATTGTCCCACAGACATTGACCTACCTCACGTTGACAGTATCCGCCATGCCCTATTCCTCTAAATCCTACGGTGCTGCCAGAGCCTACGCTGCCGTACTATGGCGCGCCGCGCTACTCTCCTGTGGCATCGCTGCAACTGGATTGACCACAGCCATGGCCGCCTACGGGCAAACCCCTACCGCCTTAGTCGACTTTGTGCAGCAGCTTGACGCCGCCGCCAGCCAAGAAGACCTGACACAGGTAATGCAAGCCTATAGCCGTGATTTGGTCCACAGTGATGGACTCACGGACGCCGATATTGAGACCGCGTTGGAACAGTTTTGGGAGCAGTACAGCAATCTAACCTACAAAACAGACCTGACAAGCTGGGAGGAAACCAGCGGCGGCTACAGCACTGAGACAGAAACTACAATCACGGGCACCCGCGAGCTGGGGGACCAGATGCTGCAGTTGACGGCTGTCCTGACGTCACAGCAGGAG
>JBARYO010000385.1:0-1811 GCA_049647905.1 Elainellaceae cyanobacterium
TCACAAACCGGTCCACCGCCGCCATGCCTCGCGTCACGATCGGGTCTTCAGCGTCATAGCCGAGGCAGCGCAGGGACAGCAGTGAATTGAGCATGGCGGGGATGATGCCGCCCCAGTCGCCGGTCTCCTCTTGCCGCTCCAAAACCCAGTCTTCGGCGGCTTTTAGGCTGCGCTGGCGAAAGGGCACTAGGTTGAAGCGCTCCGACAGCTTAAACAGCTTGTCAAGCACCAAGAATAGATCGGTCCAGTCGCCGCTGCGGGGGAACCCGCAGGGGGCATTCTCCCGGCCCTCAGCGTACAGCTCATCTAGGGTAATGGCTGGGTCTGTGACAAACACCGGCTTTTGGTCAAAGACAATCAGCAGCGGCACCGTGCTGCCCCGCGCCCAGCTGGACATTTCATAGATGGGGAAAGATTGGGGCAGCAGCATGATCCAGGGCGGAATGGAGGGAACGCCGCGCCAGTCATAGCAGCCAATCAGGGCCAAGTGCAGTTTGGTAAAGACGCGGGTTTTGGTGATGCCGCCGTGACGCAGGATAAAGGCTTTGGCCTTGACCAGGGCTGGATCTGACACCGGCACCCCCAGCAGCTTCAGCGCCATGTAGGCTTCCACTGAGTTGCTCAGGTGCCCACCATCACCATAGAACAGTTCCCAGCCGCCGTGGTCCCGCTGCTGCGATCGCAAATAGGCCTCGACCTTGTGCAGCGGGCGCTGGCCATCGGTGCCCCAAATTTTGTGCAGCAGCACCACTTCTGCCGCCATGGTGACGTTGGATTCTAGCTCGGCCCACCAGTAGCCCTCGTCATGCTGCTCCCCCAGAAGATAGGCTTGGCTGGCGGCGATCGCATCGTCGAGTCCTAGGGCGGTGCGGTCTTGGGTTTGCATCGGCTTACTCCTTTGGTCTGGGCTGCTGCGAGGTCATGCATGAGCATCACAAAACTATACATTCTGCTGAGGGTTGAGGGCTAGGACGGCGCTAGGATTCTCACCTGCCGTTAATCAACCTCATTCAATCAACCTCATTCAATCAACCGCACGTAAGAAAAATTGTCTAAGATCCTAAGCGGGCTAATCCAAAGGAAATATTCGTTATGACCCTATCTGCAGAAGAGCGCCGCTCAACGCCGCTCGACGTTCCCACCGCCATCAACGAGCGCCGCTCCATCAAGAGCTTTACCAGCGACCCGATTGCTGATGACCTGCTAAAGCAGCTTGTGGATCTGACCATTGCCGCTCCCAGCAGCTGGAACCTACAGGACTGGCGCATCATTTTGGTGCAGGATGAGGAGAAGAAGAAGGCGCTGTGCGAAGCAGCTTTCAACCAGGAAATGATCACCCAAGCGCCAGTCACCTTCGTCTTTGCCGCTGATCCCTACGCCTGGAAAGATGAAGAGACTATGGAACAAATCTATAGTCAGGCGATGGAGAACGGCGCTTGGAATGAGGGCACGGTGGGGTACTTCAAGAAAGCCATCCCCCAATTTCAAGAGAATCTGGGGGCAAAAAACCGGGAGTACGCCGTCAAAGACGCCATTATTGCCGCGACTCAGCTCACCCTGGCGGCGGAAAGTCTGGGCTTGTCCACCTGCTTTATGAACGGTTGGGTCGAAGATAAGGTGAAGGCTGTCATCGGCGCGCAAAACACGGATTTGGCGATCGCAGTGGTGGTGCCGGTGGGCTACAAGGCAGAGCCCCGAGACAACCCCGGACGGCTGCCCTACGAGAAAAATATCTTTGTAGACACCATCGCGACGGCGTACCAGGGTTAGATGCGCTTTGTCTTGGGAAATATGCCATGACAAGCGAGCTT
>JBARYO010000386.1:0-2941 GCA_049647905.1 Elainellaceae cyanobacterium
CTCCCCCCCCCTGTATGAGCACGCCACCGCCTGCACCATTGACACAGAACCCCGCAAACTCCCCAAACCCAGCGACCACACGCCGGTTGTCGTTGAAATGGAGCCTCCCACCGCCCCATAAACACAAGTCATCCCCCTCGCGCGATCGCCAAGATCTAGACCACTCCACGCGAATTCTCCAATCCCCCAGCCTCCAGCCGCAAGCCCGCACGACACATCACCGCACCAGCACCAACGCCTCCTCATCGACACCACCCTTTGCAGGGGGCTTGGGGGAGGCAACTCGTCCCCCAACGGGGGTTTGAGGGCCTGCCCCCAAGCAGCCGGTTTGCAACAAATCAAACTCGGTGCGTTACGCTGCGGTAACAGCACCCTACGATCGCGACTGGACAACGCATCATGACCACTCGACCCGGCTGGTATCAATTTCTATTTGCCTGGATCATGGCCCACGGCACCGCCAGCTACGAAGCCGCCGTGAGCGATCGCAAACAGGCCCTATTCGCCGACTTGCAGGGCACCGTCCTGGAAATCGGCCCCGGCGCTGGGGCAAACTTCAGCTACTACCCCTCATCCATCCAGTGGATTGGCGTGGAGCCCAATCCCTTCATGCATTCCTATCTCTGGAAGCGGGCGGGGCAGCAAGGCATCCAGCTCCAAATTCAGTCCGGATCGGCAGAAACCCTAGAGGCGGAAGATGGCAGCATCGACGCGGTAGTCAGCACTCTCGTGCTGTGCTCCGTAGAGAACTTGGAGGGAACGCTGCAGGAAATTTTACGGGTGCTAAAGCCCGGAGGCACCTTCTACTTTGTGGAGCATATCGCCGCCCCGCCCCAAACCCTGCTGAGGCGGATTCAGGGCTGGCTCAACCCCATGTGGCACATCATTGGCGATGGCTGCTGCCTCCATCGGGAGACCGGATCTGTGATTGATGCGGCGGGATTTGAGCAGGTGACCTACGACCGGTTTCGCGCCCCTGTTCCCCCCATCGTCAGTCCCCAAATTATTGGGCGAGCGATAAAATCGAGGTGATCACCCACGCACAGAGGGATTGGCGCTATGTATTTGGTAACTGGAGCAACCGGCGGCTTGGGCCGTCGCATCGTCAAGCGGCTGTGCGAGCAGGAGCAACCCGTGCGGGCCTTCGCCAGACTGACCTCCCATTACGGTGATTTGGAGAGTCGCGGAGCCGATATCTTTATTGGCGACCTGTTAGAACCCCGCGATATCGAGCGATCGCTCCAGGGCATTCAGTATGTAATCAGCGCCCATGGCACCAACGAGTCTAGCAATGCCAGCGCCCAGGATATTGACTACCGAGCCAATATCGACCTGATCGACAGCGCTAAGGCGGCAGGGGTGCAGCATATGACCTTCGTCTCCGTACTGGGCGCGGACCGGGGCTACGATGACTCTCCCGTCTTTAAGGCCAAGCGAGAGGTGGAAAAGTACCTGCAGCGCAGCGGCCTGTCCTACAGTATTTTGCGCCCCTCCGGCTTTGCCTCCAACCTCATTCCCCTCGCGGAGCGGCTCAAGCAAACGGGCACTTACCTCCTCATCGGCGAACCCGCCAGCCGCACCTCCATTGTCAGCACTGATGACTTAGCCTACATTGCCGCGATCGCAGCCCAAACCGAGGCGGCCCGTAACGAGATTTTTGCCGTCGGTGGCCCCGATATCCTGCAGCGCAAAGACATCCCCCGCGTGTTCGGTCAGGTGTTTAAGCGGGAGCCGTTCATTATCAACGTGCCGCTGTCTGTATTAGACGGGGTCCGCACAGCCATCGGCTTCGTCAACCCAGAGCTGAAGCAAAACCTGGGGACGCTGCGCACCCTGCTAGCCAATGAGTTTTTCTGCTCTGTAGAGGAGATAGCGCATTTAGAGAAGACCTTTGATCTGAAAATGGAGTCACTAGAGAGCTACGTACGCCGGTATGTGAGCCTGTAGCACCGCTCAAATATGATTTGAGGAATTACGCCATGTATGCAGTCATTTCTAAGAACGAAATTCAGCTGCCGGTAGGCAGCGTAATGCGGCTGCCAGGAACCTGGCAGGACTACTGCGACCTGAGGGGTAGCCGGGGGGATAGCGCCATCCCTCGCATCAAATTTTGCAATGGTGAAATTCTGCTGATGGGCCCTTTGCCCAGACATGGCCGCGAAGCTAAATATCCTGGCTGACATTGCCAAGGTCCTGCTAGACAACCAAAATCAAAACTACGAAGCGTTCACACCCATTACGATGGAGCTGCCAGAGGATGGGGGAATTGAACCCGACTATCAAAACCTTTCGCAGTACTCCGTCTATACCGCACAGCGGTTAGGGGGTGGCGATCGCGGAACGCGAGCAAAGCGAGCAATCTACATATTGTGGTGCTAAAATGTAGATATGCCAAATATGACGTGGGAATTCAAGTTAGAGCCGACCGCTGAGCAGGTTTCAGAGATTGAGCGCGCTTTGTCGGTGTGCCGCAATGTCTGGAACTTTGCCCTGCGTGAGCGTAAAGACTGGCTAGATTCCCGCAAGTCACCCGTAAACGCCTGCTCGCTGCGGGGTGAGTACATCCTTCCGGCAGACGAGCCATTTCCCAGTTATCAGCGACAAGCTAAGCGACTAACCCAAGCCAAAAGGCAGTTTCCAGAGCTGAAGACCGTCAATGCTCAGGTGTTGCAACAAGTCTTGCGCAAACTGGAAGTATCGTGGGAGTCCTGGCGGCTAAAACGCTCTGGAATGCCCCGGTTCAAAAAGCCTAACCGAATACGTAGCTTTGTCTTTCCGCAGATGCTCAAGAACTGCATCAGCGCCGATGGCATCAAGCTGCCGCAGTTGGGCTTAGTGAAGGTACGATGGTCACGGGAAATACCTGGATTATTCCAGGTGAAACAAGCCCGGATTGTCCGCAAGGCGTCTGGGTATTTTGTCATGCTGAGCCTTCAGGCAG
>JBARYO010000387.1:0-3415 GCA_049647905.1 Elainellaceae cyanobacterium
GACCAACATGCTGGCGCTGAACGCTTCCATTGAGGCTTCTCGCGCTGGGGAAGACAGTAAAGGCTTTGCGGTGGTTGCAGAAGAGGTGCGAGAGCTGGCGCGGCAGTCGGCGGAAGCGACCACCGAGATCGAAAAACTGGTGTCAGACATCCAGGCAGAGACGAACGAGGTGGTTGTGGCCATGGAAACGGGTACGGAGCAGGTGGTCTCTGGAACGAAGCTGGTGGATGAAACCCGGCAAAGTCTGAACAAGATCACCGAAACGAGCCGTCAAATCAGTGAGTTGGTCGAGTCTATTACCCAAGCGACGGTGGTTCAGTCTCAGGCTTCTGAAGCGGTGACGGGTGCCATGACAACCGTTGCGGCGATCGCCACCCAAAGTACGACGGAGGCCAACAAGGTTTACGAGTCCTTTGGCGACCTGAACAACGTTGCGAAAACGCTACAGGCTGAAGTGGACCGATTCAAGGTGGAATAAACGCCGCGTTGCGTCCCAGCTTCTGACGATCCCGAACGCTGGGACGCGACTGACACCCACGATATTAGAGGGGATCACTGGCTGACATTTTCGCTCACCTATTTTCCTGACGTGTTATGGCAATTAACTCCGATATCCGCGACCAAGCCTATCAGTTTTTTGTCGAGGAGGCTCCCGAGCTGCTGCAGACCATCGAGTCTGGTCTGCTGACCCTGCGGCAGGAGCACGACAAAACCACCGTCCACAGCATTATGCGGGCAGCACACTCCATCAAAGGGGGGTCCGCTAGCGTTGGTTTGGATACCATTAAGCAGATTGCTCACCGGCTCGAAACCATATTCAAGGCGCTGTATAGCGAGAGCCTTGTTGTTGATGCTGAGATGGAAAGCCAGCTCCTTGCCGCCTATGACTGCCTCCGGATTCCTCTGACTGCTTTGCTCGAAACGGGAGTCCTTGATGCGATCGCTGCCCTAGAGACCACGGAGTCTGTTTTAGGGCCATTGGAGGCGACTTGTCACGACGCTATTCAGGAAACAAGGGATTTTGTGCCCACGTCATCGGACCTAGGCTTTAACATGACCACCTCAATTTTTGAGGTAGATGTTGCGGAGGGTATTCAGCGGTTAGAGACTGTTCTATCTGAAACACCCGGTGAAATTGCCGCTGAACTCAGGGCACAGGCCGAGGTATTTATCGGATTTTCCGAGCTGCTCAATCTGCCTGAATTTGGCGATATTGCGCGAACGGCAGTCGCTGCTTTAGATCGCCATCCTGCCCGCAGCATTGAGCTGGCAACGCTGGCGATCGCGAGCTTGAAAGAGGGTCGCGAGGCTGTATTACGGGGAGCGGCTGGAGGTGTGGCGCTACCTATGCTGGAGCAGCTTGCTGCTGACAATACGGCGTTCGACGCTGTCGCTTCTGATGACAGCCCTGACAGCGTCCTTGCGGAGGGTCTAGAGCTGGACCCCTTAGAGCCAATTGATACCTTTCTCCTCCTCAATGGCGATCTGCCAGACGGGCTGGATGCTGAGATAGCTGATGACGAGGCAAGCGCTGAAACTATCACGACTGTGGATGTCATCGCTGCTGTAGAGGCCGCTGATGGCATTACTGATGCCGCTGACATCACGATTGTCGCCGACACCGTTGACACCGTGGATGTGAACGTCACGGAGGTTTTTGGCGCTGGGGATGCGAGTGAGGCTACAGATAGCCTGGTCACTACCGATGATAGTGATGCTTTTGATAGTGACGCCTTTGATAGCGTCGCTGCCTTTGATGCGGAAGACTGTGCAGCGTCTTCCGCAGAGCAACCCAGTTTCAACCTCCAAGACCAGTCTTATCAGTTTTTCGTCGAGGAAGCGCCTGAACTCCTAGACGACATCGAATCCGGATTGCTAACCCTACGACGCGATCGCAACAACAATACTATTCACAGCATTATGCGAGCGGCCCATTCCCTCAAAGGTGGGTCAGCGAGCGTTGGGTTAGAGGCAATCAAAACCATTTCGCACCGGCTCGAAGCCATCTTCAAAGCCCTCTACAGCGATAGCTTAACCATTGATGCGGAGATGGAAACCCAGCTCCTCGCGGCTTTCGACTGTTTACGTCTGCCGCTCATGGAGCAGCTCAACACAGGCTCCTTTGATGTGCAGGCCGCCCAGGCCCAGGCCAATGCAGTGATCTCGCCCCTGGAGGAGCATTGCCATGACGCTATTCAAGAAACCGAGGACTTTGTCCCGACTTCAGCCGATCTCGGCATCGATATGACCGCCTCGATTTTTGAAACCGATGTGGCCGCTGGCATTGCGCGTCTAGAGGTGGTTCTGTCCAAGACCCCAGAGGCGATCGCTACGGAGCTGCGGGAGCAGGCTGAGGTGTTTATCGGGTTTGCGGAGTTGCTCAACCTACCCGGATTTGCGGAAATTGCCCAGGTGGCTCTCTCGGCCCTAGAGGCTCAGCCCCGCAATGTGATGGCGATCGCCGCCATCGCAATTGAGAATTTGAAAGTCGGCCAGGCCGCTGTCTTGGCAGGCGACAAGGCTGGCGGACAGCCCATGCCTACTTTGGTTCAGTTTACCGCTAGCGCCGATCCTGGACTATCGTCTGATTCACCCGCGACGCTCCCAACGGATGATGACCTTGGGGGCTTAGAGGGCCTCGATTTGGAACTGTGGGATGGGATTGCGTCCTCGACTCCAGACGACCTAGATGCTCTAGCATTTGAGAGCGGCGATCGCCCCTTGACTGAACTATGGCCTGCCGCTGAAACTGACGATATTCTGGTCGAAGACGGCACGGTCGAGGAGTTCGCAGCGTATAGTCCAGGAGATAGTACGGTCGAGGGCGTTTCGGCTGACGATAATGCGGCTAACAATACGACCGGCGATATTGCCGCCGATCCTGTCGACTCAGCCTATGGTCTAGACAACCTGTTCAGCGCTGTAGTCGATTTAGATATGGCATCTGATGAGAACGCCGTGACGGTTGCCAACGGCCTAGAGGCGTCAGCTCCTGAATTACCAGCGGCTGCTCGAAATGCCGACCCAGCTGTGACGGCGGCAGATCAGAGCGCAGTGGTTCAAGATGCGGTAGATACAGCGCTAGATAATCCAGCGGTGAAGCCCCTAGACGTTGAGCCGCTAGACCCAGGACATCTAGAGATAGGGTCGTCCAATACCGCACAATCTGAGATAGAACAGCTAGACCCAAAGCAGCCAGAGACCGAGCCTTCAGAGACCGAGCCTTTAGATAGAGCACAGCCGACATCACCTGCCGCTGCACCCCCAACATCCCGACTAGCCGCCACCCCCCCCACCGCCAAAGCTCCTGTACCAACGTTGACCGTTCGCGTCGATTCCGAGCGGCTCGCTCGCATGAACAACCTGCTGGGTGAAATTACCATCAACCGCAACGGATTGGACCTGCAGAATACCC
>JBARYO010000388.1:0-5185 GCA_049647905.1 Elainellaceae cyanobacterium
CTCAGCAGTGCCGACCTCAGCAGAGCTTACCTCCGCAACACAAATCTCAGCAATGTTAATCTCAGCGGCGCTGACCTCAGCAGCACTGACCTCAGCAGAGCCAATCTCAGCAGTGCTGACCTCCGCAGCGCCGACCTCCGCAGCGCCGACCTCCGTAGCGCAATCTTACTCACTACCGATTTACGAGACTACAAATATCTTATAGACAAGCAATTTACTAGCGATGACGGTCCTCTATTGTGCAATGTTGCTCTACCATCCAATATTACCCACATCGACCCCAACCGAGACTGCGATCGCCTCCCCAAAGTTTTGAGCGATCGCTACAATATTTCCCTCGAAGAAGCCCAAAGACTTGTCGATGAAGCGCGCCAAAAAAAGCGGATCTAGTACCCTTTATAAGGAGATAAGCCCATGACATTAACCGAAATGATCTCTGTCGTTCAGCAGCTTTCTACATCAGAAAAATTGGAGCTGATCCAGGTACTAGCTGCCGAAATAGAAGCTACGGAAAGTTCCACGGCACCAACACAGTCAGACAGAGCCTTTTGGCAATTCTTAACATCGCGCCCTCACCCCTGGCGTCAACAGCTCTATATCAAAGGCCGCAAGATCCTCGCCTCAACCCTATGGCAAGACATGATCGCTAACAATATGTCTCCAGAGCAGGTCGCTGAAAACTGGGATCTGCCGCTGTCTGCAATCCGTGAAGCCATTCAGTACTGCGAAACGCATCAAGATCTGATACAGCTTGAGGCCGAAGAAGAGCGCTATCGTCTACAGCAAAACGGGGTATCCCTTGAGCCTAACCCTGCTACTTGACGAGGATTCGCAAGCTAAATATCTAGTCAACCTACTTGTGTCAGCAGGACACGACGTCCTTACTATCAACGAGGCCGATTTATCCGGTGCTCCAGATAGCAGAGTGCTAAAGTATGCCAGCTACCACAACCGGGCATTGCTAACTCGAAACTGTAACGACTTCTACAGCCTCAGCGAAGAGAATTCTTCTCACTCTGGCATTCTTGCCATTTATCAATATGCCGAAGTTGTCAAGAATATGAGCTACCAAGCTATCGTAAAAGCGATCGCCAACCTTGAAGCTTCAGATCTGGACTTGGCAAATCAATTCATTGTGCTAAATCAGTGGAACTACTAGGAGATAATCTAAGCGATCGCCATAAAATTTCTCTCGAAGCAGCCCCAAAAATCGTCGACGAATTCACCACCCGCTGGCTGACCTAAAAGTTTGTACTAGATGCGCTGTCTTCACTTCTTGAGAGCTGCATTCCGCAGTTCGACTCCCAATTATTTGGTCAGTCGGCGACGGTCATTGTTCGCACTAATGATCGCTGCCTAACCCCCTCGACAGAGACATTCGAATTATTTCTGCCCGCCGAGCAACCCGACGTAAGCGACGACAATACGAAGAGGAATAACTATGGAAGCCGAATATGATTTCAGCCAAGGCAATCGTGGCGCAATTGACCCCACCCCACCCGGTAAGACCCGCATCACCATTTGCCTCGACGATGACGTACTGTCCTGGTTCCGCGAGCAAGCTCACTCAGCAGGAGGCGGAAACTATCAAACCCTAATTAACGACGCACTGCGCCAGTACATCCAACAGCGTCGTGAGCCGCTAGAAGATACCCTACGCCGAGTTATTCGCGAGGAGCTGAAACCGTAAGCTTACCGCCCGCTTTTCATCTTAGGTCTTGGTCATCGTCGGCAAACCCAATAGCTTCAAATCCATCCGCCTCCCTGCCCGATTCGCGATCGCCGTCGAAGATGAGGGGCCACAACCCCAAGAATGCAAACCCAAACAGTAAGGCAAACACCCATGAAAGCTATCGAAACAATTGCAACAATTAACGAGCAGGGACAGCTTTCTCTAGATCACCCTTTAGAATTACCCCACAACCGGCGTGTAAAGGTAATTGTCTTGATTTCCGAAGATGGAGACATTGGCCCTGACGACACGCCAACCGATGTTGTCATCGCAGGGTTGGAGGAAGGTATGCATCAAGCCATGACCGGACAAACGCTTCCACTCTCGCAGCTTTGGGATGGAATTGATGCCGACTGAACCTTACTCTGTTCAAATTCAGCTCACGCCCCGTTTTCAAAAAGATCTCCGTGCGCTCGCCAAGCGCTATCGACACATTCGCTCCGACCTAAAGTCCCTTGTCGCTCAGCTTGAAGCGGGTGAACTCCCCGGCGATCTAGTACAAGGCTTAAGTCTTACTGTTTATAAAGTTAGGGTGAGAAACAGCGACATTCGTAAGGGCAAAAGCGCAGGATATCGGGTCATTTACTACCTCAAGGCCGACGAGCAGATTATCTTGGTCACAATCTACTCCAAGTCAGACCAATCAGATGTAGACGCTCAAACGATACGTGATGCGATCGCTCGGTTAAATCTGTAGCCAGTAACGTGATCAGGCTCACTTCAGCGGCGATAATTGACGGCGACGCGGATCACCGTAATGATAAATACCCCGCCCAGGCCGTGAAGGGCATCGTCGGCAAACCCAACAGCTGCAAATCCATCCGCCTCCCCGTCCGCTTCGCGATCGCCCCGTAAAAAAGTTTGTACTACTCTTGCGGCCCGTTCATCAATACGCTATTGTCTTGTCTTGAGAGCTGCATCCCGCAGCTTAGCTCCCAAGAATTTAGCCTTTTGACGGAGACGACCGCTTCTACGAACGGCGATCGCCCCCTAACCCCCTCAGCAGAACACACCTGCTTCGGCGGCTATCGGTAGCATAAGCGATTCCGACAGCCATCCCGAAACAAGTAATGCTCAAGGGATGGCTGAATTCCTGGAGTTGTGCGACACGAAGTCGCGTTGATAGCTGTTGTGCCGAATTTAACGATTGGGGCACAACCTGATGTACTGCCATCAGTCTCCTACCTAGCCATGCGGCATGAGTAATCAGGCGGTGTGAAGCGCTAGGGACAAAGTCGCCTCATCTTTAAGAGATGTCAGCAAGCCTCGCGAGAGCGCGCTGAGACTGGAAGCACCAAAACCGGTCGGGAGCTAGGAGTGAGGGTACGGGGAACGGAAGTGAATGAGCGATAAACGTCGTTAAAATTAACAGCCAAAGGTGCTGAAAGGCTGGCCCAAACGGGTAGGAGCCAAGACTAGGAACTGAACCCCTTGCTAGCGCAGTTGGAGCGCTCCCGGCGAAAAGCTCACCCCTCCCCCCTCAAGGTATCAGCGTGGAACGTGGTAAGCCCAATGCACTCCTTAGAGGAAGGCGACCTGTAAAGGAAGCTGACATGTGCAGTGGGTAGAGGAGAAGTGGAGAAAGCGAACGCTGAGCTGTAATGGCTTAGATACGCCCCGGTGGGCGGCGCGAAAGCGAGCAGACTTCCACAAGGTATCGGCTGACGAGAGCGCTTGAGAAACCGACTGACAGAAGGGAGAGCAGATGACGGCTCATACTCGCATGGCGGGCAATGGGACTGGTGCGCCTTTCGGCGATTCGACGAACTGGATGGACCTAGATTGGTCCAAGATACGAAGGAGCGTGCGTCGGCTGCAAGCACGTATCGTCAAGGCCGTGCAGGCAGAGCGCTGGGGCAAAGTGAACGCTTTGCAACGACTGCTATGCCACTCGTTTAGCGCTAAAGCGTTAGCCGTTAGACGAGTTACGGAGAACAAAGGAAAACGGACACCAGGGGTGGACGGAGAGTGCTGGTCAAATCCCCAGCAAAAGGCAGAGGCTATCAAACGTCTGCGGCAGCGGGGCTACCGCGCCCAACCACTGCGGCGGGTGTATATCCCCAAGGCAAATGGCAAACGGCGTGCGTTGGGCATCCCAACGATGAGAGACCGGGCCATGCAGGCGCTGTACCTCCTGGGCCTAGAGCCCATCTGTGAAACAACAGCAGATGGCAACTCCTATGGCTTCCGCGCCCAGCGCTCTACCGCTGACGCGATTGAGCAAGCTCGGACGGTGCTGATGCTGAAAACCTCAGCGCAGTGGGTGCTTGATGCCGACATCGAAGGCTGCTTTGACCACATCAGCCACGACTGGCTGATGACTCACGTCCCAATGGATAAGCGGATTCTCAGGCAGTGGCTACAAGCTGGATTTGTCGAAACGGGGCAATGGTTCGCCACTGAGGCGGGAACGCCCCAGGGCGGCATCATCTCTCCGGTGCTGGCGAATCTAGCGCTAGATAGTCTTGAACCTCTATTGCGTGGACACTTCCGCCAGAGAAAACATCCCCCCTACTACAACCCCAAGGTCAACCTAATCCGCTACTGCGATGATTTTGTGGTCACCGGGTACTCAAAAGAGCTGCTTGAGCATCAGGTGACTCCACTCATTGAGTCGTTCCTCGCCCAGCGAGGACTGAGGCTATCGCCCCAGAAAACTCGCATCGTCAGTATTACCGATGGGTTCGATTTCTTGGGTCAGCACCTGCGCAAAGTGGACGGTAGATTGCGCATTCGCCCGGCAAAAGGGAATATCAAGGCGTTCTTGACCAAGGTCAGAACCCTGATTAAGGCTCACAAAGCCGCCCCTGCCGCCGCGCTGATTGCAAGGCTCAATCCCCTTATCCGGGGTTGGGCACTCTATCACCGTCACATCCCGACCAGCGCTACCTTCGCTAAGGTGGCGCATCACATCTTCTGTGCCCTCTGGCGCTGGGCGAAACGCCGCCACCCTAACAAGTCGAAGCGGTGGGTGAAGCATAAGTACTTCTATACCCTCGGCAACAACCACTGGGTGTTCGCCGCCCCAATTCCCACAGACGGGCAGTGTCAACTTTATACCCTGGTTCAGCTCAATCAGTTTCGTTGGCACAAGCATATCAAAGTCAAAGGGGCCGCTAATCCCTTTGACCCGCTATGGCAGATGTACTTTGAGCATCGGTGGACTCAGCAGCTGTTGGTCCATCCTCTACGCTCTCGTCGGGTAAAATCGCTTTGGCATAGCCAACAGGGCGTATGTCCTCACTGCCGGGCGCAGTTGTCCCTTGATGAACCTTGGCACCTCCACCACCGCCTTCCCAGGGCAGCGGGGGGCTCAGACAATCTCAGCAACTTAGTTTTGCTCCACCCCGATTGTCATCGCCAGCTTCATCACCATCTCTCCGGTTGAAGCACGGGCCGCATCCTCTAAACGGGTGTTATCGATGCTTGAGCCCAATGACGGGAAACTGTCAC
>JBARYO010000389.1:0-2431 GCA_049647905.1 Elainellaceae cyanobacterium
GGGAGAGACAGCTTCGCCACCTTTATGGAACGAGCCTCGGCGCTGCTCACCCCCAGCGGTGTGGGGCTGCTGCACACTATCGTTACCCAGGGCAAAGAGCGCAACGGAGCCTGGATGGACAAGTATATTTTTCCTGGCGCTTATGTCCCCCATCTGCACGAGCTGACTCAAGAGCTATGGGCAACAAAGCTACCTGTGGCCCACTGCGAGAATCTCAAGCCCCACTATGCCGAAACGCTAAAGCACTGGGCCGCCAACTTCACTGCCAACTGGAACCAGATTCAGGCGCTAGACCCGAAGTATGGCGATCGCTTTTTCCGCATGTGGCACCTCTACCTGCAGTCCTGCGAGGCGTCGTTTCGCTACGGGGGGCTGCATCTATACCAGCTGCTGTTTTATAAGGGCAAGTCCTGGCAACTTGATGTACCGCTCGACACAAGCCTCTCAACACAAGCGTCCCACTTCTAAAGCTACAGGTTTCGATTTTATAGCTGTGACGCCGGTCGATGAAGATTCGCTGCCGAGGTCTTGACACCTGAATATATTTCGATAATTATCAAAATATGGAAATACAGCAGTCCTCTCAGCCCTCCATAGAGACCATTGCCGCAGCCTTTGCCGCTCTAGGGCAACCCTCGCGGCTGAAAATCGTGCGTCTGTTGCTTTCGGCTTATCCCAAAGGCCTACCGGCGGGAGAAATCCAAAAGGAGTTGAGCATTGCAGCCCCAACCCTGTCCCATCATCTCGATAAGCTGCGTCAGGTGGGGATTGTGGTGGCGGAAAAGGATCGCCAGTGGATCTGGTATAGCGCCCGCTCCGAGACGCTAAAATCCCTAATCGACTTTTTATTTGAAGAATGCTGCACCCGCAACCAGGTGGTTGAGTTTGACGAGTCAGGCGATCCGGCCTGCGACTCAAAGCCCTCCACCTGCTGCGATTAGCTGGTTTTTTCTTTTGATCTCAATATGTGTCGACTTCTATTTCGATATTTACAGAAACAGCAAAGGAGTGCTCTATGGCTACGTTCAAGACCCACGTTGCGCTACATGTCACCGATTTGAACCGCTCAGTTGCGTTCTACCAGGCCATGTTCGGCGCTGAGCCCGTGAAGCTTAAGGCTGACTATGCCAAGTTTGATCTGGATAATCCAGGGCTGAATCTGACGTTGAATGTTGCCGAGGCGATCGCAGCGCATGGTGCCCTCTCCCATCTCGGAATTCAGGTCGACAGTTCTGATGCCGTAATCGAGGCGCTCAACCGCTTTAAGGCCGCTGGCCTATTGACGTTTGAAGAGCGAGATAGCGACTGCTGCTATGCGCTGCAGGACAAAGTTTGGGTGAGCGATCCGGACCAGAATCGCTGGGAGGTTTTTGTCGTCAAGGTTGCCGACACTCAACCTGAGCTTAATCTCTGTGCAAATCTCTCCGAAGACAGTGCATCTGTTCAAACGCAGGGCTGCTGTGCTTAGCCGACGGCATTAAACGGCGTGCCATTGGCAACTCTCATAACCTTGCAAGTTAAAGACCTTTTGGAAAAATCTTTTGGGAAAGTCGATGTCATCTGGAACAAAACCCAACCCCAAAGCCGTTCAAGCTGGAGGGCAGCTCAGCTTTTTTGAACGCTACCTTACCCTGTGGGTGGCATTGTGCATCGCCGTCGGAATTGTTCTAGGCCGATTGTTTCCCGACGTTGCCGTGGCCCTAGATGCCATGAGTCTCTACCAAGTCTCGATTCCCATCGCCATCTGCCTTTTCGTCATGATGTATCCCATCATGGTGAAGATCGACTTCTCCCAGGCCAAACGTGCGGCTCAGACGCCCAAGCCCGTGGTGCTGACCTTAGTCGTGAACTGGCTGATTAAGCCCTTCACAATGGTGGCGATCGCCCAGTTCTTCTTAGGCTGGCTATTCCGCCCTCTGTTGTCAATCACCGAGGTGATTCAGGGAACAGAAATAGCGCTGGCGGATTCCTACATTGCGGGGGCGATTCTGCTGGGCATTGCCCCCTGTACCGCAATGGTGCTGATGTGGGGCTATCTGTCGTTCAGCAACCAGGGTCATACGCTGGTGATGGTGGCGATTAACTCGCTGGCGATGCTGTTTCTCTATGCGCCACTGGGTCGCTGGCTGCTAGCGGCCAATAATTTGGCTGTGCCCTGGAAAACGATTGTGCTATCGGTGCTGGTCTACGTGGGGCTGCCGCTGCTGGCGGGAGCGGTGTCGCGGACGTGGATTTTACGGCATAAGGGCAGCGTCTGGTTCAATCAGGTGTTTCTAGCCTATCTCAGCCCCTTTTCGGTCGCGGCGCTGTTGATTACGTTGGTGCTGCTGTTTGCCTTCAAAGGAGATCTGATCGTTCGCAATCCATTCCATATCGTGCTGATTGCGGTGCCCTTATTCATCCAGACGAACCTCATTTTTCTGCTCACCTA
>JBARYO010000390.1:0-3049 GCA_049647905.1 Elainellaceae cyanobacterium
AGTTCCGTCCCCACATCGGCAAAGTAATCGATCTGCCGCGACTGCAGGGTGACAAAGACTCGGAAAAACGCCAGTGCCAAGATGGCGACAAACATACCTGCGGCTGTCGTAATCAGGGCTTCCCCGATACCCGCTGCCGCTAGTTCGCCGCTCTCCCCAGAGCCTTGGCCGCCGATATCCAAGTTGTTGAAGGTGGTAATCAATCCAGTCACCGTTCCCAAAAGGCCCAAAAGTGGCGAGAGGGCAACGACAGTTTCCAAAAATTTGTCCCCGTACCGCATGCGCACAAACTCTTTGTCGGCAGCAGATTCCAAAGCGAGGCGAAACGTTTCCGGCAGCGGCTGCCGCAGCTTAAGCGGGGCAAGGAGGAATCTGCCAATGGCCAGATCACCAGCCTGCTCAGCAATGTATCGGGCGTCAACCAAGCTGTGGTGAGCGGCATCAAGGACGTCCCGCACAATGCGATCTTCCTCTTTCAGCAGCCGGTACCAAAACCAAAGCCGCTCTAGTGACGTAGCAATGGTCATCACCGACAGCACCAGTAGCGGAATCATGATGGGGCCGCCCTTCAGCAAAAGGTCGAACATCGGAAACGAAACGAGAAGAACCGGCATAGGGCTGAGCTGCTTGCAAACGTTGAGCTGCTCTAAGGATAGCGGACCTGTCTTTACAATTCGTTAAGGCAAGGTTAACGGTGCAACTGGTCATACAGCTGATGAGCCAGCTCCAGCTTGTGGCAGGAGGGAATATGGTTCACGTTGCCGGCCTTGCTGAGGATGATCACCTGATTGCGATCGCTACCAAAGCCCGCATTGGGCTGATCGATGGGATTGGCCACAATCCAGTCGAGACCTTTGCGCTCTAGCTTCTCTTTTGCAGGGGGATAGATATCGCCGCTCTGGGCCGCAAACCCCACCAATTGTTGATCGGGTCGGCGCTGCTGGCTTATCTGGCTCAAGATATCGGGTACTGGGGACAGGGCAAGCTGGTCGGGCAGCTGCGCCTTGGGTAGCTTTTGACCATGGTATTGGGCTGGTTTGACGTCAGCCACCGCCGCCGCCATCACAATCCAGTCGGCCTGGGGCGCGTGGTGCAGCATGGCCTTTTGCATTTGCTCTGCTGTTGTCACCGAAACCGGGACCACGTCCGTTAAGCCATCTAAAATAGCTGTTTCCATTGGCCCATGTACCAGGGTCACCTGGGCTCCACGATGCAGCGCCGCTTGGGCGAGGGCAATGCCCATCTTGCCGGTGGAAGGGTTGCCGATGAAGCGAACCGGGTCTAAATATTCTTGGGTGCTGCCAGCGCTGATGAGGATGCGCTTGCCCGTTAGGTCACGGCTACCGCCGGTCAGCAGCAGCGATCCGAGGTGGGCTAGAATCTGCTCCGGTTCCGCCATCCGCCCTGTCCCCAGGCGATCGCAAGCTAGCCGACCCGCTGCGGGCCCTACCCCGTGATAGCGATCGCTGTGCTGGAGCTGCTGCCAGTTTTGCTGCACGGCATCCTGCTGCCACATGTCGGTGTTCATGGCGGGGGCCAGCAGCACCGGGCAGGTGGAGGCCAGAACGGTGTTTGTCAGGAGGTTGTCGGCTAGCCCATGGGCCAATTTCCCGAGGGTGTTGGCCGTTGCTGGGGCAATGACTATGGCCTCTGCGGGCTCCCCAAGCACAATGTGCAGCGGTCGGGGACGGGGCTGCCAGAAGTCACCATCGGTGTAGGCGGGGTGGCGTGACAGGGTGGAAAACGTCAGCGGCGAAACAAAGTGCTGCGCCCCCGCCGTCATAATGACCTGAACCGCGGCCCCGGCCTTTGCTAACGTGGACACCACCTCACAAACTTTGTAGGCCGCAATACCACCGCTCAGGCCGATAAGTATGGATCGATTGGAAAACATGGGACGTTGTCAGCAGGGGTTTGTCCTACTTATGACGTTCGAGACCTACAGTTGATCGATCTCCTTTCTCAGCTTTTCTAGCTCCGCGTCTTCGACCTCGTTGGCGTCTGACGTGCTGCCAGCAGGAAGCTGTCCCTGATTAGCCGGAGCTCCCTCAAGCTGCATCTTCATCGCAGCTAGCTCATCGTCCACATTAGTGCCGGCTTCAAGCTGGTTAAATTGACTTTCAAGGTCAGCACCTGCTAGCTCAGCCGCCGCAGAGGATCGCGCTTCCATCATCTGCACCTTTTCTTCCATGCGCTCGAATGCGGCCATGGAGGAGCCAGTGCTGGTTTGACCAATGGTGTTTTGCAGCTGCTCGCTGGCTTTGGCTGCGCTGGCCCGCGCCTTGAGCATGTCCTTTTTGGTTTTCGCTTCTGAAATCTTGCCTTCTAACCCAATTAGGTTGCGCTTTAGGGTTTCGACTTGGCCAGACTGTTGGTCAAGCTGGGTTCTAAGGGCCAGAGCCGTTTCTGCCTGCACCTTTTTGCGGCTCAGTGCCTGACGCGCTAGGTCTTCGTCCCCTTTCTGTAGCGCTAGCTGTGCCCGCTGCTGCCACTTTTCGGCTTCGGTCTGCGACTGCTTGAATTGCTGCTCCACTCGCTTTTGGCTGGCGATCGCTCGGGCCACGGCCTGCCGCATCTGAATCAGATCTTCCTGCATGTCGACGATGGCCTGGTCCAGGATTTTCTCTGGATCTTCGGCTGCACCAACCATTGCGTTGAGGTTAGACCGGACAACCCGGCTTACGCGGTCAAACAATCCCATGGGTCTTCATCCTGTCAGGTTTCTTAAACAAGTGAGTACGGCGATTGGGACCAATCAGCGAGGCCCCTTGCTCTCTATCCAGTTTAATTCAGCATGTTGAAGACCGCACGGCTTTTATAGGAAGGTCTTGAGAAGGTGAGGAGCAAAACGCATGGTGGGGAGAGAAATGGGTCGATCCAGACTTCGGCGAAGGTCCAGTCATAGGCGAGAATACCTGGAGAGATTTCGCCTTAACAAAAAATAGGGACGCGGTACTACCCGCGTCCCTACCTAGCTCTATGAATGACTTACAGCTTTATGGCTGATGAGCCAATTCAGCCTAACCCTCTACAGCTGAGGGACAAACTG
>JBARYO010000391.1:0-2127 GCA_049647905.1 Elainellaceae cyanobacterium
GCAGGGATGGTTTCACCGTCGATAGGATTCTCTTCTATGTCACTGTTTATATGGATACCCGTGCCGACATCTGTGTCAATGTCTACATCGGCCTCTGCAGCACCCATATCTGCGGCCTCTATAATGCTCGAATCCACATCAGTGAGCATTATAGAGGCTAGATCTGGCCCAGATTCGTCCGCATCAAATAACTCTCCGACATCTGGGGCATCCCCAATCTCTGGAACTACCAGATCGAGAAGATCGGTCGGTAGCTCACTGTAGTTGCCGGCCAGCACAAGCCGTTGCGTTTGCCGCCATGCCGCTAGCGCGCTTTGGGCGATGGCGTCAATCTGATCAGGCTGGGTCTGTATGTACGCCAGCACGCTTTGACAGAGCTGAGAAAATGCTGGCAGCTGCAGCATTTCTCCCAAAGCCTCAAGCTCTTGCGCTAGGATCTCGGTTTCTTCGTAGAGACAGTGGCGATCGCCCTCTAAAATTGATTCTAGACGCTCTAAGCAACCCTCAACCTCTGTCTGAAACAGGAGAGGAACAATATCCTGATTGTCTTCAGGCGATAGGATGGACGAGGCATCTTCTTCTTGAGGTTCACCCAGGCGATCGTAAAGCGCGTCAAATACGGGTAGCGCTGTTTTGTCCAGCCATTGGGGTTCGACTGATTCTCCCTGGCGATCGCTGAGTGCAACATGGCGTAGACAATCTACGGCCGTCAGGAGCAGCTGTTCTAGCTCGGCATTGACATCTACCGTATGCTTTTGAATTTTGAGTACCTTGAGGCTGTCTTCAAGCCGATGAGAGAGCTGGCTGAGAAGCTGAAACCCCATCATTCCGGCCCCGCCTTTAATGGAGTGGGCTGAACGCATAGCGGCATTGACGGCCTGCACGTTCATGCTGCCACCTGCAAGCCCAATCAACGCGTTTTCAAGGTTGTCGAGGTAGTCTTGGGCTTCATCTAAAAACTGGTACCGAATTTCGCGTTCCTTATCAGACATCAGGGACAACTCCAACAGTAATGGCAACGGCGTATCAGACGACTCAGCAGCAGATGGGGCCGATGCTTACAGACCATCTGCTGCTCGTGGGGAAGGGAAACCGGACGAGACCTACGAACTGACCTTGAAGGTTCCCACCGATACTTGCAGTTCGCGGGCGACGTTGACCGTCTCCTGAATGGACAGAGAAACCTGACGGGATGAGGTAGAGGTTTGCTCTGACACATTCACAACCTGGCGCATCAGTCGTGAAACGGCTTCAGATGTTTCGGCCTGGGAGACCGTTGCATCTGAGATCGATTGCACCAGCTGGTCAATCTGCTGAGACACCTGCAAAATCTTGCTGAGACTCTGCTTCGCCCCTTCAACAAGCTGCGTTCCCTCAACCACCTGCGTCGTACTCTCTTCCATTGCAGAGACCACTTGGCTCGTTTCCAGCTGAATCGTCTCTACGATTTTTTCGATCTCCTGGGTTGCTGTCGCAGAGCGGGCGGCTAGTTCGCCCACCTCTTCTGCAACCACAGCGAAGCCTTGCCCATCTTCACCGGCTCTAGCAGCTTCAATACCCGCATTGATGGCCAGCAGGTTTGTCTGCAGAGCAATTTGGTTAATTAGAGACACCACCTTGGAAATCTGCTGTGACGATTCACCCAGCCGCTTCACCTTCTTTGCGGTCTCCGAAATTGTATTCCGCAGGTTCAAGATGTTTTGCACGGTGGAATCAATCGCAGCTTCTCCGGATGCTGCAGTGTCAGAGGCCTGACGGGCGACGAGAGCAGCCTGTTGGGCATTGCTGGCCACCACCTGAATCGATTGCGTCATCTGCTCAACGGAGTCAAGGGTGCGGGTCGTATCCTCCGCTTGCTTGAGCGCCGCCTCTGCCAGTTCGCCAATAGCCCCTCGGTTGTCCCCTAGGGAGGTATTGACCTGCGCCGCTGCATCTTTCACGTTGACTACAACCTGACGGAGACTCTCCACGATGGAGTTGAAGAAGTCTGCAACAATCCCGATTTCGTCAGCGGTCACCTCAGCGCGGACGGTCAAGTCACCATCCACTGCGCCTTCTACCTCACCAAGTAGCGTCACAAGCTGCTTTTGCAGCAATTCGGCGCGCTGCTGCTGCTCTATGGAGAGG
>JBARYO010000392.1:0-1533 GCA_049647905.1 Elainellaceae cyanobacterium
GCTCGGGAGCGGATGTCGATTGAAATGGAATCTGAGTCATGGATTCTGCCTGGGGTTACAACGGATTAGTTGGGTGTATGGGTATCGCCGCCATTCGAGACGGAGAGCGTAGGCTAACGGCGATCGCACGCTTGGCCTACGCGTAACGGAAGCTGCACGCCTTGAAAAGGCTAGGATCGGCTGACCACTCATTGGGTGCATGTCACCTTTGCAGGTGCTACAAAAGGCCCTCATCCCCCACTCATTGGCCTAAACCGTCCATGTATTGTGGCGTAATGTATGGTGCCGTATGGTGCGTAATGTATAGTGGCGGCGGGACTTGGACCATTGCCTTAGGGACGAACCCTCAGCCGACGTCACTGGGCCGTCTTTAAAGCCCGCACTGTTCGGTTGGCAACGCGCCCGGGCCGCTCTCTACAGATCAAACGCGCTCGTCACCTCCTCAACGGAGCTATAGTCCACTGGCGGCACAAATTGCTCGATATTGGCGCTGGTCAGGGCCTCATCCCCTGCCGGGATATTGAGTAAGGCTTGCTGCATTTGATTTACCACGTCAGAGGGCGCGGTCTGGGTCACGGAGAAAGCCCATGTAGGATAGAGCCTTGTCGTATGGGGCAGGGCATACCCATCTTGGGCTGGTTCCAGGATTTTTACGGCATTCATGCTGGGAAGCTGACCGGCCTCAACCATCCGCTCAAGCTGCCCTGTCCGAATGAACCCAAAGTCCAATGTCCCGTTGGCAACGCCTTGAACAATCTCAGGTTGAGATGGAATCTCCGTGATGCTGGCGACGCCGGTATAAGGATTCACACCCTCCTGCTGGAGGTGATACATCTGGAACAGACAGCCCGCCGCTGCCGTCGTCAAACTAACGCAGGCTCCCTTTTTACCCTCAAGGTCAGCCACGCGGTTGACCGCGCTGTCAGGGGGAACGATAATAACCCCGCCAAACTCCGTACCCGAGCCGACCTGAGAAATCGTGGCCAACATTTCAGTGTTATAGTCTCGGCGAAGCTGTACCGATGCCAGTGGGTTGCTGATTATAAAGTCGACGCCGCCGGCCTGAGCTTCATTAAATTGCGACACTTGGGTGAGGGGAACAAGAACAATGGGTTGGCCCACAGCCTTGCTGAGGGTTTCGATCAAGGGCTCGTATCGCTGACGCGTATTAGCGGCATTATCGATAACAAGGATCCCCACTTCAATCGCATTCTCGTTTGCTGTGGCTTCTGTGGAACCTCCACCGCTCTGCCCTTGGCTGCTGCATGCTGCTAGGGATGGTACTGCCAATAGGAGTAGCCCCACCATGAGCGCGGCTGGCTTTGGTCTAAGGTTAAATGGAAAAAACATAAGGCTTAGGCTGTAGAACGAAGTCGTAAAAATTGAGATAAATAGATCACCCGTAAAGACCTAGGGCTATGGCATGGCGGCGAGAATTGCGGTGCCGTCTAAAACGAGCTGTCCGGTCTTGGGGAGATATCCCTGAATGAATTGATCCGCGACGTCAGCGGCTCCGGAGTGCGGCGTGGCCGT
>JBARYO010000393.1:0-2003 GCA_049647905.1 Elainellaceae cyanobacterium
CCCCTTACTGGCATCGGGAGGTATTATGTTATTTCATGACTACTTGCCTCCTCTGGATGAAGACAATCGGGAAGCCATCCTGTTTCACCACGCCGGGAACGAACCCGGAATTCGCCAAGCCTGTCAAGAATTGATGGAAAATACCTATAGTTGTGAAGTGTTAGAGCTTCCGTTACTGTATCCATCCGATCCAACTCAAACACAGGCTCATTTACCAATTATTCCGGGTGTGTTTTCCTCAATTCGAGTGTATCGCAAGCCTGGGAATGTTACTCTGTAAACTTCATCTAAAATAATTGTACAATGGAAATGTTAGTAGAAGAAATCAAACAAGAAATTGAGAGGCTAAAACCCTGGTATCACAAGATCGATTTAGGTGACGGTTTAGTGACACCTGGCTTGAATTTTGATAGCTTGTGGAACTTGATTCGAGCCACTCGGAGAAATATTGACTATCATAATAAAGTAGTGCTTGATATTGGTAGTTTTGATGGTTTATGGGCATTTGAAGCGGAAAAACTCGGAGCGCGAATGACGATCGCTACTGACTGTTTTTATAAACAGTATCAAAACTTTTTGTTTTGTCGCCAAGTGTTGAAAAGTAACGTTATTCCTTACTACAATATATCTCCTTATAATCTTGCCGAGCGTTTAGATGTTTATCTACAAGAAAAATTCGAGGTATATTTACAACATAAATATGAAGATCGAGATCGCTCGAATCGTCTTTTTGATATCGTTCAAAATTTGGGTCTTTTGTATCATGTCAGAGATCCAATGTTCGTTCTATCGCAATCTCGGAGCGTTATCAAAACAGGAGGATTCTTACTCTTAGAAACAGCCATTATAGACGACCAAAGTGCATCGTTTATGGTTTATAATGGTTGTCCGCCGGAGCGAGATAGAATTTATTCGGACATGACGACTTGGTGGGCTCCTACAGTTTCTTGCTTGAAAGAACTATTGAAAAGCTCTTTGTTTGAACCTCTTGATAGTACGATCAAAATCCTAAAACAGTCTCCTGCCCTCCCCGGCCAAAGATTTGCAGTTTCACGTATCTGCTTAATTGCAAAAGCAATCGCTCCAACGGAAATCGATCGGAATTTTTCAGATGAAATTTTGCGAACTTATAGAAATCCAGGTCTGGTTTTAGGTAGGTGAAATGTGTTGATAGTACACCAAATGTGCGTAGTCCCATATTTTTAAAAACCTTCCACGCAAGTGGAGTTTCATATGAAAAATTTCAAAATTCTCCATATTATAAATCATCTATCTTTCGGCGGTGCAGCTCGCTCGGCAATCTCTACAGCTAAGTATTCATCATTCTTCGATCGAAGTTACCAACATCGCCTGCTCTCCCTGCTTCCAGCCGACCCAAAAGCTGTTGAACTCGCTCAGAAATCAGGATCTATCGTAGTCAGTGCACCAGATCGATCGGCAATTCAACAGGAAATAGAAGCGGCAGATATCGTACACGTTCATTTTTGGAACAATCCCGAAATTTATGACGTACTACGATCGAAACTGCCCGCAGGGCGTCTATTACTTTGGTTTCATATTTCGGGAGACCAAATCCCACAAATCATCACTCAAGAATTAATCAAATTCTCCGATTTTGCGTTAGCCTGTAGTCCTTACACTTACGAACATCCGGCGTTTCAAAACTTACCCAGCGAGGTGAAAGCGACGAAAACAGGAATGGTAATTGCTGGCACTGACTTTGCTCGCTTTTCTCACTGCCAATCTCGATCGCACGAGACATTTAATGTCGGCTACATCGGCATGGTGGACTTTATCAAAATGCACCCCCGCTACGTACCGATGAGTGCAGCCGTTGATATTCCCAACGTGCGGTTTATCGTCTGTGGTGGTGGTATCCAAAACTATTTATCCCAACAAGCTCAACAGCTTGGTGCCGCAGCACGGTTTGATTTTCGCGGCTATGTCGAAGATATCAAATCCGTTATCGAAGTTTTAGACGTTTATGGCTACCCTCTGTGCGA
>JBARYO010000394.1:0-7025 GCA_049647905.1 Elainellaceae cyanobacterium
GAGCAGAAGCTCCACATCGTCAACCGTACCCTGACGATGTTAGATTCTCTACTGGACAGCCAAGACTTTGAGGCTGTTCTCAAGGAGATGCTGCGATCGATCACGCTCAAAACGGGCGAGTTGCTCAACGCCGATCGCACCACTATCTATTTGCTAGACGAAGACAAGAACGAGCTGTGGTCCATTATCGCTAAAGACGAGAGTGGGGGAGACTTGGAGCTGCGATTTCCCGCGACCCGGGGTATTGCTGGTGAAGTGGCCACTACCAAGGAAGCCATCAATATCGCCTTCGATTTCTATGATGATCCCCGAGCTGAGTTTGCCAAAAGGACTGACCAGGCCACAGGATATCGGACTTACACCATGTTGGTGTTACCACTGCTGAACGATGACGGCAAGCTCGTAGCCGTGGTGCAGTTGATCAATAAGCTTCAGCAGGACTACGATTCGCACTCTCCGCTAGACTCACGGGTGAATACGGCAGGCTTTTCTGCCGAAGATGAAACGCTTTTTAGCGAGTTTTCCCCTTCGATTCGACTGATTTTAGAGTCGTCGCGCTCGTTTTACAAAGCGGCTCAGAAGCAGCGGGCCGCATCGGCCTTGATGAAAGCGACCCAGGCGCTGAGCCAGAGCAGCCTAGACCTCGGTGAAACCCTCGAACGGGTGATGAATGAGGCAAAGGAGCTGATGCAGGCCGATCGCAGTACCCTTTGGCTTTTAGACGAAGCCCGACAAGAGCTATGGACCCGCATTCCCATCCGAGGGGAGCTACAGGAATACCGTATTCCTAAGGATGCTGGCTTTGCTGGTCAAGTGGCGACAACGGGAGAGCCTGTGATCCTTCCCTTCGATCTGTATAGTCTTGCCAACGCCGAGAAATCGAAGGAAACCGATCGCCACAGCGGCTATCGCACCTGCAGTATGCTGTGCATGCCAGTCTTTAACACTGATGGCGTTTTGATCGGCGTTACGCAGTTGGTGAACAAGGTACGCCAGGGCGACTATCCGCCCTACAATCCAGCTCACTGGCCTGAGCCGCCTGAGCGCTGGAAGGCCAGCTTTAACCGCACTGATCTGGAGTTCATGCAGGCCTTTAACATTCAGGCCGGTGTGGCGCTGCAAAATGCCAAGCTCTTCGATACGGTGAAGCAGCAGGAGCTGATGCAGCGCGACATTCTGCGATCGCTCTCCAATGGCGTCTTATCAACCGATCAAGAAGGGCGGATTATTGCTGCTAACGAGAGCGCCCGTACCCTGCTGCATCTGCCTGATGATGCCGTGGTCGAAGGGCAGAAAATTGATACCCTAATCGCTATTGAAGAGCTAGACTTCTCAGACTGCTTTAGGCGAGCCCTCGCTCCCAAAGACGACGTCGACCGCCGTCAGTATTATCCAGAGCAGACACTCGATGCCAAGGTAGGGGTAGACCCCAAGCTGGGGGAAGAGCGCCCAGTTGCCCAGCACAGCGTTCACCTGTCTATCAACTCCATTGCAGACGCTAAGGACGCCACAGATGTCTACGGGGCGCTGGTGGTGATGGATGACATCAGCGACGAGAAGCGTCTCAAAAGCACCATGTACCGCTACATGAGCCAAGAGGTGGCGGAACAGCTACTTAATTCTGGAGAACTGCGGCTAGGGGGCGATCGCAAGGAAGTGTCAGTTCTGTTCTCAGACATTCGCAGCTTTACCAGCATTGCCGAGACCATGGACGCCGAAGAGCTGGTGATTATGCTCAACGACTACTTCGAGACCATGGTTGACGCCGTCATGGCCTACAAAGGCACCCTCGATAAGTACATTGGCGATGCCATCATGGCGGTGTTTGGTTCTCCGCTGGCCCTCGAAGACCACGCCTGGCGCGCGGTGCAAACCAGTGTTGAAATGCGTCATCGCTTAGAGGCCTTTAACCACCTTCGCGCAGAGCAACAGCAGCCTCCCATTAGAATTGGTATTGGCATCAACTCCGGCAGCGTGATCAGCGGCAACATTGGCTCTAGCAAGCGGATGGAATTTACGGCAATTGGCGATGGCGTTAACTTGGGAGCCCGATTAGAAAGCGCTACAAAGCAATACGGCTGCGATATTGTCATTAGCGAGAGCACCTATCGCCCCTGCGCCGACCAGGTCTGGGCGCTGGAACTCGATCGCATCCGCGTCAAAGGAAAAGAGGAGCCTGTTGCTATCTATCACCTCGTCGCCCTTAAGTCTGACGACCTGACGCCTACGGAGCAGCAGCGGATTGACCTGTACACCGCCGGTCGCGACTATTATCTTCGGCGTCAGTTCACCAAGGCGATGGGTAAGTTTGGAGAAATTTTAGAAGATCTTGACTGCAACGACAAAGCGGCGGCGGCGCAGCTGAAGCGCTGTCAACACTGGCTCGAAAACCCACCACCGGAAGAGTGGGATGGAGTTTGGTCACTAACGGAGAAGTAAGGCTGCAGTCCCCAACTGCAACGGGAATTTACGCAGGCTTGCACTTTCCTGCGCGAATCAATCCCACACGGCGAGCGATCGCATCAGCCTCAGCCTCGAAGGGCCCCCACTGGGCCTCATCGGTCTCACTGGGCGTAAACCCAGCTGAAGCAGAGACAATAATACAGGTTCCCCTCGGCTGCTTCGTAATGTACCAAGCGTCGGGAGCGCTGTCCGCTGGTTGAGGTTCCATTTGATTTTCAGCCATAACCGCCCCTTTTCCGCTGTACCGGGTTACTGCGATCAAGGGAGAGAGCCCGACAGCCCTCCCCCCGTAATCTATTGGTCCGAACTAGCCGCCTAAAGGTGACTTGCTGGACTAGCGTACTGCTCTGCCGGGAACGCTGACGTATCATCGGACGCTGCGGTATCCGCGCTGCCGTTGGCCTGCGGCACGCCGCCAGCAGGTGCATCGGCTTCGTCAACAGAGACTGGCTTGCGTGCCTCAATGGCGGCGATCGCCTTGTCCACCTTTTCTGGCAAGATCACCACAAGGCAGCCGTCGGCAGCGGTGTCGAGGGCCGTATTAATGGCTTCTGGCTCCTGCAAAATCACCTCGTAGGCGGCTTGGGCCTCGGCCTCTTCGATGCCTTGAACAATCAGCTCAGCCGCGTTGCCCCGAGGGCGTCCCCGCGTGTCATCGTCCTCCTTAACCAAGATCCGGTCGAAGATCTGGGCAGACAGCTGCCCTAAAGTGACAAAGTCTTCATCGCGGCGATCGCCCGGTCCGCCGACAACGCCGATGCAGGTGCCAGGCCAGTTCTCCACGAAACTTCCGAGCGCCTCATAGCTCGCCGGGTTGTGGGCATAGTCCACCAGGACGTGATAATGCCCCATATTGAACAGATTCATCCGGCCCGGCGTCTGCTCAGTGGAGGCGACAAACGTCTTCAGCGCGGCGCGAATATGGTCAATGGTGACCCCTTGGGCGAAGGCAATTAGACTAGCCGCTAGGGCGTTGGCGATCATAAAGGGTGCGCGTCCGCCCAGAGTCACCGGCACGCTCTCCGCCTTCTCGATGCGTAGAATCCAGTCTCCTTTGAGAATGGTCAGGTAGCCGTTTTCGTATACAGCGGCTAGTCCACCCTGCTGGGTATGGGATAGCACCAGAGGGTTATCAGCCTGCATGGAGAAGTAGGCCACTTGCGCTCTCACTCGCTTGGCCATAGCCGCGACCCGCTCATCATCCGCGTTGAGGATGGCGTAGCCGCTGGGACGCGCCGTCTCAGGCACCACGCTCTTGAGATGGGCAATGTCGTCCACCGTCTCGATATCGCCAATCCCTAAATGATCGGCAGCGACATTGAGCACTACCCCAACGTCACATTGCTGGAACCCCAACCCTGAGCGCAAAATACCGCCACGGGCTGTCTCCAGCACGGCTACTTCGACGGTGGGATCTTGCAGAATGACTTGAGCACTCTGAGGACCAGTCGTGTCTCCCTTCTCAAGCAAGTAGTCGTTGACGTAGATGCCATCCGTTGTCGTGTAGCCGACAATCTTCGTTTGCTTAAAGATATGGGCTGTCAGGCGAGTTGTTGTGGTCTTGCCGTTGGTGCCGGTAATCGAGATGATGGGAATCCGCCTCGGTGTCCCAGGGGGAAACAGCATACGGACAATAGGCTCAGCTACGTTACGGGGAATGCCCTCGCTAGGGGCAACATGCATCCGTAGACCAGGTGCGGCATTCACCTCGACAACTACGCCATCTACTTCCCGCAGGGGCTTAGAGATATCTTCCGTAACAATGTCAATCCCCGCCACGTCTAAGCCAATGATGCGAGAGACACGCTCAGCCAGCCAGATATTCTCCGGATGAATCTGGGCCGTGCGATCGATGGCGACGCCACCCGTGCTCAAGTTTGCCGTGGCGCGAAGGTAGCAGATTTCCCCCTCCTTCAAGACGGTATCAAGGGTAAACCCTTGCTGGTCCAAAATCTCCCAAGCCGTCCGATCTACCGTAATCCGCGTCAGCACGTTGTCGTGCCCCTCTCCCCGCCGGGGATCCTGGTTAGTCTGGTGAATCAGCTCATCTACTGTCAGCTGCCCATCCCCAATAACATGCGCTGGAATACGCTCAGCCACGGCAACCAGCTGATGGTTGACTACCAAAACCCGGTGATCCCGACCGCGATAGAAGCGCTCGACAATGACACCATCTGAGACGGCGCGGGCGGCGTCATAAGCTGTCTCAGCCCAGTCCCAACTGTCGATGTTGATGGTAATACCGCGTCCGTGGTTGCCATCTAGCGGCTTGATCACAATGGGATAGCCGCCAACATCCTCAATAGCCTGCCTAAGTTCATCCAGGTAGTAAACTACAGCCCCCCGAGGAACGGGCACGCCGGAGTTCCGCAGCAGTCGCTTTGTACTTTCCTTGTCGCTGGCTAGTTCCACGGCCAAGATGCCGCTGTTGGCCGTCAAACTGGCCTGGATACGCTTCTGGTAACGGCCACAGCCCAGCTGAAGCATGGCCCGCGTGTCTAGCTCCATCCACGGGATATCTAACGCCTCTGCCTCCCGGACGATGGATTCAGTACTGGGGCCTAGGGCAGACTGTTCTCTAATTTCCCGCAGGTCTCGCAAATCTTGCTCCAGCTCGTCCGCTGGGTATGCCCCTGTGTCAACTAAGCTTTGACAAAGCCGAAACGCAGCGCGTCCGGCATAGCGTCCGGCTTGCTCATATTGATACTGAAATACGACTTGGTAGATGCCGTCTGTCGCTGTCTCCCGGGTGCGGCCAAACCCAACTGGCATCCCGGCAAGGGTTTGAAGCTCTAGAGCAACATGCTCTAAAATGTGCCCCATCATTGTGCCATCGGTAACCCGCTTGAGGAATCCGCCCCGGACGCCTGGGGAGCAAAAGTGCTCCACTAAGCTGGGTAGCGTCTCAACCAGCCCATCATAAAACCCCTCAATCTGGTTGGAGGGCCGCTCGGCTAGGTCCTCTAAGTCAAGGCGGAACAAGACGAGCTTATGATAACGGACACTCCAGTAATTCGGGCCCCGAAGCGTTTGAGTTTTCAGAATCCTCATGATATACCAGGCAATTGTGCAGCGAAATGGGAGAGAACTAGCTATTCAGTCTCAGTCAGACAAAGACCCAGAAACTGTTCACGATGAACAATCTTACGGCATGACTCTGCTTTCATAGCCTCGCAGAAAAGCGCAGCTGCGCCCATTCATGGGTAATTGTCAGGATACGATACTTTTTGTATTGAATTTTAGCAATAGCATACCAGAATCCCCCCATCTGCCCTGTCCCAACGGCTACCGGTCATGTCGGCGGCAGAACCTGGCGCTTTCGAAAGTCATAGACATCGCCGTGGCTTAGGACGTGAACCCGCATGTTGTGAATACTGAGGGGCTCGCTCATGTCAACATCTGGATGGCTGGTGTGGGTGAGCTGGGAGGGATCCACAATGGTGACGGTGCCCTTACCAATCACTTGAAAGGTACGCTCTCCAAACAGCGTACAGGTATCTTCATCAATGCCGATGCCTAGTCTGTCTGGGTAGGCCGCGATCGCCGACATCAGCCGGGCCATGCGGTTTCGGTTGTGGAAATGCTGATCCACAATAATTTGGGGAATGATGTTGAGTCCATCGGTGATGTCCACCAGGGATCGATTGGGAGACTCGCCGCTGCCACCCCCAGCAATCATATGTTCCCCCATGATGGCAGCACCGGCACTCGTCCCGGCTAAGGCGATTTCCCCCAGCTGGGCTCTCGTTCGAATGGTGTTCATCAGTGCGGTATCGGCCAAAAGACCGCACAGGCGTAGCTGGTCGCCGCCCGTGATAAACACGCCGGTACATTGCTCTAGGAAGTCGTACCACTCGGGATGCTCGCTCTCCCGGCGATCGCGAATGTCGAAAACCTCAATCGCCTTTGCCCCCATGTCGGTAAAAATGCTTCGATAGCGATCGCCGATCGCCTCAGGCTCACGAGAGGCACAGGGAATGATGGCAATGACAGCATCTTCCCCGCCGGAGCGTTCAAAGAAGGTGCTGAGAATCTGCCGCCCCTGAACTTTATCTTCTGCGCCACCGATGACGATGATAGTCGGTTGTTTGATCTTAGGCATCCGCTGCTGAACAGATTGGTGATCGAGTTGAACCATGGCCATGTGAGACTGGAATTGTGTTGACGACTCCAGCGACCAAGCAAGCAAGCGATCCCTGGTATCACGGACGAATAGTTTGATAGCTGGTCATAGCTATCAAACTATTCGAATCGGGACCGACGCTGCTATACCGTAATACCACGCTGACGGTGACGTCACGACATGGGCACTGGCGTATGAGAATGTCAGCTAAGCTATGGTACCAAAAGACACCCCACCACACTATTCTTGAGGGAAGCAAACTCGTTCGGTGGAATACTGACCCCCTCGACATACCCCGTCTCTTACCTATTTGCCTATCTCCCCCTGACGCCGTGCGATTTGACATCATTACCCTCTTCCCTGATTTTTTTGCTTCTCCGCTTGAATCTGGCCTGGTTGGCAGAGCCTTAGCGCGAGGCATTGCAGAAACCCACATCAC
>JBARYO010000395.1:0-2140 GCA_049647905.1 Elainellaceae cyanobacterium
GGCCTTACCCACTAAGCCGTCCTGCCAGCCCACACCAGAACGCAACAAAAACCCGCGATCCTCAGGGAGGCGCTTTAGCACTTTACAATACTCGACGTTGAGCACTTGGGCGACTCTTGCCGTGACGTCATCCAGGAAGACATCAATATCGTTACTGGCCAGCGCCTGCTGCCCAATTTGGGCCACTGCGGCCTGTTGGGCAGCCCGGTTGACCAGGTTCGCTTCGACCGCTCTGCGCTCGGTGACCTCTTCGCATACGGTACTAATCCCAACGACGCGATCGCCGTCTTTTAAGGGCAAAAAACTTTCTAGCCAAATCCGCTGTACCCCAGGCTGAGCCGGGGTTTCTCCCTTAACTTCGATATTGAGGATGGGTTCGCCCGTCTTAAAGATCGGCAGCAGCAGCTGTTCTGCCGTATCTGCTAAGTCGGGCAACAGCTCTCGCACGGTACGTCCCATATGGGCCTCAATTGAGAGTCCATTCATCTCTGCTAGCCGCTCGTTGATTCGAACAAAGCGGAGGTCGGGGTCAAGGACGTTTAACCCAATCGGCGCAGACTGGTATATGGTCTCAATTTCGGCGAGCTGTTGACGTAGACTAGATTGACTTTGCCGCAGATCTGCTTCAACCTGCTGACGTCTGTCAACTTCATGCTCTAGCGATAGGTTTGCGGCGTTAAGCTCGGCGGTGCGGGTGGCAACCTGGGATTCCAGCTCATGGTTAAACCGCTGCTGCAGCCACAGACGCCGGGCATCAAGGCGATTGAGCGATCGCCCGTTCCACAGAACAACGGCAACAAACATCACGACGCTAAGGATACTGCGTAGGGCGATCGCCTCTTCAGGCAGTAGGGACAGCTGCTTGTAAATCAGCAGCACAGCATAGCCCAGCAAGATTGGCAGCGCAACCAGGATCGGCAAAAGCTGCCTAATCATAATGCTGCCAATATGGTCAGTGCTAATTTCACGTATCCAGCCCCGGTCGGCCTGGGCACATAAAACTCCCAGCGACAAAAGCAAAAAGGCGATCGCGGTATGGATAGCCATGCCTGTGACGGAGCCGACGCTGTAGAAGCCAGTGACCGCATAGAGGTGCCCCGTCAACGCCAGCAGCGCAATTAAAAATGCAGCGACGCTGAGCCCCTGGGCAGCCCGATAATGCTGGCGGGTCAACAGCAGCAAGGCCAATCCCATCAGTCCAAAGTTCACCGCCGTATTGGGAGCCGGGCGTCCGCCAACGCTGCCATCTACCCCATCGCTTGGCGTTCCAACCAGCAATTGGTCAAGCCCAAAGCTCAGGCCAAAGCCATACTCGATAATTGTCTCCAGCCCCAGCGCAAGAACAATCCCGCTCAGGACTAGAAGGCATAGCCTCAGGCATCGCTTTAGTCTGCCTGCTGGCAAATTCAACTGTCGATGCCACAGCATTAGTGCCGTCCCGGCAACAATTAGCCCTAGCGCAGTGTTGGGTTTTTGAGTCACCCGGCCCGGAATAATTCTTGTCAGGATATCAATATCCAGCGCCCAGCCCAACAGCACAACTAGGCCGATTCCAATGACGACGATGCTGGCTCGATGGGAAAAGGTGCGAAGAGAATTGAGGATACGTAAAGATAATGAGGGGACTGCCTCAGGCGGTGAGTTGGCCATGGGAGATCTAGAAGGGTTTTTTGTCGTCGGCTACATCGGCAAGTTATAGTAAATGTCCTAATGCATTTGGACATTTGCGCGTTCAGTTGCCTACGCAACGTCGGGATTTCAGCCAATTCTGGTGTCCCAAGCAACTGAACCAATGCAATAGTATCGCTGTGACCAGATGATTTTACCTAAATCTCCAACAATGACGGAACCGGCCCTTGGGAAAAGCTCGCCTTGGCGGGTCTGGTCTGCGTTATTCGCAGCATGATGGCCACAGAAATCGAAAGACTGCGCCACAGCCCAGCTGCGAATCAACCGAAATCTTTCCACCCTCCATCTCAACAATACGCTCTACAAGCGATAGCCCAATACCTCCATTCTCAACTCGGTAGCCGGTAGCCGATTCCGAAGGGCGATCGCAATGATTGAGGGTTTGAAAGATGCCGAAGATACGCCTATGGTTCTGAGGGTCAATTCCTAGTCCATCATCAGCGACAGCAAA
>JBARYO010000396.1:0-10725 GCA_049647905.1 Elainellaceae cyanobacterium
AACCTGCAGGGAATCACGATACATTTGCATCGACTCGGGTTAAATGATATACATCATGACCAAACCGTCCGTGACATTAGAGTGACTTCGGTTTAATGATGTTACCCGAACGCTGCTTCTCCCTCCCCCCTTTACGCACCCAGGTGACTGCAGTCAGTACGCGATCGCAGGTTTCCTGTAGATATTGGCTAGTTTAATCTCGGTTTGCCGTTTTGTAAGCATTGCTATTCTAGACTCCGTGTCTACACTATACTGACCGCGTTTGCTTGAGTTGGACTACCTATGCTAGCCAGTATTGACCGTTTGCTGTTCATCCGAGAAGTCCCACTGTTTAAGGAACTCCGGGATGACTTCTTGGTGCGCCTGGCGTCTGTCATGGACGAAGTTGGGTTTCCGGCCAACCAGACGATCTTCAGCCAAGGCCAGGAAGGGCGATCGCTGTATATCGTTGTTTCCGGAGAGGTGAACGTGCACATTGGCGATCGCACCCTCGCAAAGCTGGGGAAGGGAGCCTGCTTTGGCGAAATGGCCGTATTTGACGCCGAACCTCGCTCTGCGTCCATCACAACATTGGAGCGCTGCGACTGCCTCTTACTCACGCAACAGCAGCTCTACGAGGCGATCGACGAGACCCCCGAGATCGCCATCAATATCATTCGACTCCTGTCTCGGCGAATTCGCACCCTCAACGGCGATCGCTAGGGCAATTCAATCGATACTGATACGCGTCGGGCTGTCGCCGCTGGGAGACGACGGCGGTACCGACGGTCCGGCCACGCGGTAATCGGCGTAGAGGCGATCGCGCCAGGCAAAGAAAGGGGCATAGGCAGGGTTATCCGCGATACCGGGCACGCCACGCCCCTGCAGTGATGTCGGAATATTGACGTAGGGCGCAGATGGAAACTTGACGTACATTGTCATCGCCGCCGCCGCGAAATCGGCCAGAGTGGGCTCATCACCCGTTAAGTAGGGCCGGTTGCCCACCAGCAACGTCAGAGCTTCTAAGCTTTGCTCCACAGCGGTTCGCGCTTGCTTGATAGCATCAGGACCCAAGCCCACCCCTGCACCCAGCAAATCCAGCGCCTCGCGTGGCACAGCGCCCACAAGTCCTTTGAGAAAATCGGGAGTGTCAGACGGTAGCGCCGCCGCCCGCAGGTCAGGATTTTGGCCAAAGGCACCCAGCATCACCTTGCGCGCATTGAGGCCAATGGAATCGTCAGCCCAAGCCTCTAAGGCTAGACAGTAGCCCCGCTGGATCGGCTCCGCCGGGATGATGGGCCGGTCAGGATACTTTGTTTCCAGGTAGTGGGCGATCGCGGTTGAGTCGGCAATGACCTCAGCCCCGTCCTTAAGCACAGGAACCTGCCGCTGGCCAGACATACGATACACATCGAGCTGGCCAATGCCTGGCGTGACGTCGATTGTCTGATAGGTCAACCCCTTGTAATCCAAGAGAAATCGCACTTTTTCACAGTAGTGTGACATCTCAAATTGATACAGTTCCATGACATCTCCTACGCGCCGTTACCGGCTATGTTGCTCCTCTCCGAGTCTGGCACAATCGACGCGGCGCTGTCGGGATGAATTGTAGCGGGGACTCTGCAGTCGAAGCAATGGCGCTATTGAAATAGGGTGTAATTCCGTTTTGGGCCATATGTTTCGCTATGATTGCTGATGTTGTCTTAATGCGGCTGTTGCGCGTCGTGCCACCATGAATGCAATTATCCAGGCTGCTAGAGATGCGCTACTAGCCCTAGTTCAACAGGGCGTTGCTTCTCTACCGGGGGTCGTAGCGGCGATCGCGGTCTTGATTGCGACAGCGTTTGCCGTCAATCCAATTCGTCAGGTCATTGGGGCAACGGCGGAGCGGCTGTTTAACAGCACGTCGCTACGCGCTCTGACCACTCAGGTGACGACCGTAGCCACCTGGACGCTTGGCATTTTGGTTGCCAGCATGATCTTGTTTCCGGGGCTAGGGCTAGGAGATTTGCTCGGCCTGCTGGGCTTGGGGTCGGTGGCAATTGGCTTTGCCTTTCAAGATATTTTCAAGAATTTTCTGGCCGGAATTCTGCTGCTGCTCAATCAGCCCTTTCAAATTAACGATCAAATCATCGTCTCAGACTATGAGGGCACGGTGGAGGAAATTACGATTCGATCCACCCACATCCGCACCTATCAGGGGGAGCAGATTGTTATCCCCAACTCTATTGTGTTCACCAACCCCATCAACGTTCTAACCCATCGCGATTTTCGCCGAACCGATTTGGCTATTGGCTTGGATTACAACACGCCGCTGCCGAGGGCACGGCAGGTCTTACAGATGGCGCTTGCCGATATTGATGGTGTCCTGTCTCATCCGGCGACCGAAGTTGATGTCGTAGGCTTTGGCGATAGCGCCATTGATTTCGTTGTGCATTACTGGACTCGTCCCGAAAAAGTCCATGTGCGGCAGACCCAAACCAAGGTGATCCTGGCCCTCAAGCAAGCCTGCGACGATGCAGACTTTAGCATTCCCTACCCCATTCGCACTGTTTATCACTTTAACCAAGAGAAATTCAGCGACTTCAATAAAATCGCTAGCTCGTCCAGTGACAATGCGGCATAGGGCACTATAGTGTCGTCCGCGGCTGATATACCAAATGAGATAGCAGGTGCTAACATCAATCGAACGCAAAAATTTGGTAAAGTCATGTCGGGCTACCGCTGATGCACTTGATATGACGAGAGAATATTGGAAGTATGGTTGAGCTGATCGGACATAGCGCGTCAACCGTGGTTTCTACGCCGCGTCTCTTTTGGCGCAACATCTGGCTGAAGTGTGAGGAGTGCAGCATTGGTTAACACGGGTATTCGATTTAACGGTGGGAGGTGTGGTGCTAACTTGCGTCAAGCGGTCTTGCTATCGGCGTTTGGCCCTTTGGTCGTTGCCACTGGTCTACTAGGCCCCTGTGTCTTGGGTTCGTTTGGCCCATCCCTGGCACGCGCTCAATCTAATGCGATCCAACCGCAAGCCCACCGCCCCATATTCGTACTAGCGCCACCGGCTGAAGCGCCACTATCTGAGTCGGAAATTGCTGATCGTTTCGCAGCAGCTGGCTTAGACTATCAGTTCGTTCGCTGGTCTGATCTAGGCGGTATGGAGCATCTGAATGCCCCCTATCTCACTTCGAGTAGTTCGAACGATACCCATACCAGACCTAGCACACCAGTGCTCTTCTTGCCCTATGCTGAGTCCATCTCGCCCCAGCAGCTTGCTACGCTACGCCAGTTTTTGGAGCAGGGTGGACGATTGGTCACAGGGGGACGCGTCGGTCTGGCCTCGTCTGATGAGATTCAGCAGGAGCTGCGATCGCTCTTGGGAGCCTATTGGGCCTTCCCGCTGCTGCAGCCCGCCCAGATTGATGCGGCGGCTGAGCGGATTCCTAATATAAACACGGCAATTATGGGCGGTGTCGTAGTGCCTGGACAGGCGACAAGTCAGGTCATAGCGACATGGCGTGAGGATGAAGCGTCGGCTAGTCTACATGATTCCCCTGCCGTTGTCAGGACCGGCTCTGTTCTATTTTTAGGGTGGAGTTGGGGTGAAGCGACTAATCCTCAGATGGATAGCGCTTGGCTGCAGGCCGCTGTCCTACAGTACGATGACAACTTCGCAGTTGGTGGCTCTTTGAGGCACCCAGATCGCGTCATTGCCGATGCGGGTGCCGCTCAAGCTGCGCCAGATGCGCTGCCCATCTGGCCCCGAGAAGCCAACCTGATGACGCAGGAGCTTGAGGGATTGATTGGTCGGTTTGAACGCGCGCTGCTGCTGGCCGAATCGACAGCGCCAACAATCAACGTCCAGAGCAGCAATTCTGTCTTAGTTGCTGCGGCAGAGCAAGTGCCGTTAGCAGAAAGCGAAGAAGCCTGGCGTCGCTTTTCCGAGGGGCCTAGCGTAGCCTCTGGAGACCAACCTGCAGCATCCATCACGGCTCGAAAGTACTCTATTCTCGAGCAGGCCCAGCAGACCCTCGATAACTTTCCACTTCTTGTTGCTCAGCAGAACTACAGTACGGCACGGCGCAACTGGTTCGAGGCGCGGCGACTGCTTTGGGACAACTTCCCCAACGATCGCCCTGTGGTCCAGCCTGAAATCCGCGCCATTTGGCTTGACCGGGGCACTATCGTCAATGCGGGTTCTCACCAGGCGCTAGCAGAGCTGTTCGATCAACTGGCCCATGCTGGTATCAACACTGTCTTCTTCGAAACCATCAATGCGGGCTACCCCATCTACCCGAGCCGCATTGCCCCCGAGCAAAATCCCCTCATCCCTGAGGATTGGGATCCGTTAGCGTCTGCCGTTGAGCTGGCTCACGATCGCGATATGGAGCTGCATGCTTGGGTCTGGGCGTTTGCAGCAGGCAATCAACGCCACAATACCTTAGTTGACCAACCCTGGAATTATCTTGGGCCGGTGTTGGACCACCACCCCGACTGGGCCAACCTCGATCATCGCGGTAGCCCTATTCCCCAAGGACAAACCAAGCCCTTCCTCGATCCGGCAAACCCACAGGTGCGGCGCTATTTGCTGGGATTGTTTAACGAAATTCTCACCCAGTACGATGTTGATGGCCTGCAGCTAGACTACATTCGCTACCCATTTCAGGATCCAAGCGCCGGTCGCTCCTATGGCTATGGCACTGCATCTCGGCAGCAGTTTAAGGCGCTAACGGGGGTTGACCCTGCCGACATCTCGCCCAGCGATCGCCGCCTCTGGGAGCAGTGGACCGACTTCCGCGTTGACCAAATTGACTCTTTTGTCTCGTCTGTATCACGTCTGGTGCGGCGGCGTCGCCCCGATGCTATTCTTTCCGCCGCCGTCTTCCCCATGGCAGAACATGAGCGCCGCCACAAAATTCAGCAGCTTTGGGAGCGGTGGGCGCGGGATGGGGAAGTGGATATCATTGCTACGATGAGCTATGCCATTGATACGCCTCAGCTTGAGGCTCTCGTCAATCCCTGGCTAAATGACAGCCTTGCCCCAGCGCTTGTGCTGCCTGCCATTCGACTGCTCAATTTGCCCAACACCCTTGCCCTCGATCAAATCCAAGCGCTGCGTGATCTGCCGACGGAGGGCTATGCTCTGTTTGCTGCCGAAAATCTCCATGAAAATGTCACGCTGCAGCAGGTTTTCCAACGTACCCAAGGTAGCGCTGCTGCTACCGCTATCCCATATCGTGAACCGTTTAAAGCTGCAGCAGAGAGATACGCTATTCTGCAGCGTGAGTGGGATGTGGCCCTCAGTAATGGTAGGTTATATGTCTCCGAAGAGCAGCAGCGCCAGTTGATGGAGCGGGCGATCGCCCTCGGGGATCATATGGAGCGGCTGGCAGATGAGCCATCCCCCAAACAGGTCCGGCAAGCCAAGCGGCAGCTGCAGCAATTCCGCCAGGAATTTGGGCAGTGGATGACGCTGCAGGCTATCAACAGGCGCTACCGCGTTCAGACTTGGGAAAATCGGCTGGCGGCTATTGATAATCTATTGGCCTATGGCGAAGAGCGTCTAGATGATAGGTAGCGCTGTGAAGCCTCATGGCTGCGGCACACAAAATTTTGCGGGACACAGTTATGCTGCGCCCCGCAAAACATCACGACCTCTAAAGAGGATGATTGTTGTATTTTGACGCTAAAGCCCTGTTGCTAGGGCAGATGATGACGAGCTTCCACCGCCCTATTGGTATCTCCCTCAAACGGCTGGACCCCAATGTTAGGGTAGATATCGTCGCTAGGGCTAAACAATCTCAGTGCCCCTTCCCAAACAAACTTGACCGTGCGCTGTAGACCATTGGCAATGTTCATCGCAATCTCCTGTAGTGAAGCGTAATAGCGGAATTCGGAAATTAGGCTGATGTAGCGTTTGTGCCTTAGTCTCATCTTGACCTACTTCACCTCGATTTCCCTTTAATTTTTGTGATCGAGTTCCTTGAAGCGACATGAACCCCACCCTCTACGTTGCAATTACTAACCATGGATTCGGCCATGCAACCCGGATGGCATCCGTCGTTGCTGATATTCAGCAGCAGCGGCCTGATCTCTCAGTGATCATAGCGACGACGGCCCCCCGATGGCTGCTGGAGTGCTACTTGACCCAGGACTTTATCTATCGTCCCCAGGTCTTTGATATTGGCGTCGTCCAACAGGACAGTGTCACCATGGACCAACCGGCTACCCTCACAGCGCTGCAGAATATTCGCGCCAATCAAGCGGTAGCGGTGGCGAACGAAGCAGACTTTCTCAAGCAAAATCACGTTGGTCTAGTCCTAGCCGATATTCCGCCTTTAGCCGCTCCCATCGCCAAAGCGGCTGGGGTGCCCTGCTGGATGATCAGCAACTTCGGTTGGGATTTCATCTATCGCGCTTGGGGCGGAGAGTTTGTCGCCATCGCCGACTGGATTGCTGATTGCTTTGGGCAATGCGATCGCCTCTTCCGCCTCCCGTTTTACGAGCCGATGTCCGCCTTCCCCCATAGAGAGGACGTGGGGCTGACGGGGGGGACGCCACGTTGGGCCGTGGATACAATGCGCCAGCGGCTCCAGCTGGACCCGGTAGCGGGCAAGACCGTTCTGCTGACCTTCGGTGGGCTGGGTTTGGCCCAAGTTCCCTATGGGGGGCTGTCGCGGTTTTCAGACTGGCAGTTCATCACCTTTGACCCCAAGGCTCCCAATTTACCCAATCTGCTCAAAATTACCGACCGGCAGTATCGCCCTGTTGATATCATGCCGCTGTGCGACAGAGTCGTGAGTAAACCAGGCTATGGCACCTTTGCGGAAGCCTGTTTACAGGATGTGCCGATCATATCCATTACCCGCGACGGCTTTGCTGAGGCAACAGTCTTGATTGACGGTATCCGGCGAGTAGCGCAGCACCATATCATTGAGCCACAGGAGTTGACGAATGGACGCTGGGATTTTCTTGAAGCGTCCCTGACTCCACCGAAGACCCAAGACCTGCTACCCAAGACCGGCAACCAGAGCATTGCTCAAGCTGTTGTTGATGCCCTATTTTAAATGCTGTCCATAAGGATTTAGTCCATGAGCACTTATCAGACCATTCTTCGTATTTCCACCTCTGGCAAAACCCTGTGCCGCATCACACCGCAAGTCCAGTCCGCTGTGAAAGATTCTGGGATTGAGACTGGTATGTGCCATCTATTTCTGCGCCACACCTCTGCAAGCCTGTTGATTCAAGAAAATGCCGATCCAGACGTGCTTGTGGATATGGAAACCTTTTTTGCCAAGCTCGTGCCTGAAGGCGATCGCTACATCCACAGCGCTGAAGGCCCGGACGATATGCCAGCCCACATCCGCACAGCCCTCACCCACACGTCAGAGCATATTCCCATCGATCACAACCGGCTACTGCTGGGCACTTGGCAGGGCATCTATCTCTGGGAGCATCGGCGACGTGCTCACCACCGCGAGCTTGTGGTTCATATTGTTGACTAGGCAAGGCATTGACCAAATCAGGACTCCTGCAGGGGCTGCGGTAGCGAGGGTGGCGGTGGCGATCGCCGATACCAGCGGTAGAGCATCTCTGGGGACAGTCCAAGGAGATAGCCAGCGACAATAAGCTGATTGATGAGGGTCGTTTGCCAAATGCCTACGGTTTTCCAGCGGCGTTTGGAGGTGACGACCGCGTCGGGCAAAACGACGAGCGACCCAGTGCGCTTTAGCTGGCGCACGAACTCAAAGTCTTCCATAATGGGCAGATCTGGAAAGCCACCTATTGCTCGAAAGCAGTTAGCGCGGACAAACAGCGCTTGATCGCCGTAGGGCAGGGTCCACCGCTGCGATCGCCATTGGACGCCCCATTCCACAATGCGCAGCCCCGGCTGTTCGCCGCAAATCTTTAAAGAAAAGGCTCCAGCAATGGGGCTACTTTCGCCTTGCATATCCAATAATGTCTGCCGGATCAAGGTCACAAACCGATCGGGGAGCTGCGTATCCCCATGCAAGAACAGCAGGATGTTTCCTTGGGCGATCGCGGCTCCAGCATTCATTTGGCGGGCGCGCCCCAGCTCAGCAGAAATGACCGTAACGCCGCTGGCCTGGGCCAACTCCACTGTGCGATCGCTGCTGCCCCCATCGACCACAATGACCTCAACCCCAGCAGCATGCTCTAGCTGCCGCTGAAGAATGCCCAGTGCCCCCTGGATACGGGCCGCCTCATTTAAAACGGGCATAACAATCGAAATGGTTTCTGTGGGGGGTGACGGTGCGCCATGGACCACCGCTTGCCACTGCGGCAGATCCCACGGATAGTCAACATCGGTCAGCACCGGCAGGAGAGGACAGGACAGGTTGAGAGTCTCTAGCGAGGCTTGAGTCTGCCCCAAAACGCGATCGCTGCCCCAATCAATGCCCTCGAAGAGTGCCGCCCAATTCGAGCTAGCGTCCTTTCGGATGCCAATCAAGTAATACCCACCGTCACTTGCTGGCCCAAGAACCGCATCTTCTGTGGTGAGGGTGTCAAAAGCGTCCCGGAGCCGTTGGGGATCAAGGGCTGGGCAATCAATCCCAATGGCAATAACCTGCGTTGCGGCTTTGAAGCCATGCTCAAAGGCTGTCACAAGGCGATCGCCCAAATCCCCACTCGATTGGGGCAGATACTCTCGGCTCTGCCCCAGCCACTGCTGCATCTCACGGCGATCGCCCCCTGTGTAATGAATGCTGACGGATAGGGGCATCTGTTGCGATAGAGCATCAGCTTGCTTGAGCATATGCTCTGTCATCTCCCGCTGTAGCGATGCCGCCCCTGTTGCCCCTAACGCCGGAATCAGCCGAGTTTTGGTCGTGCCCGGCTTGGGATGGCGTGTAAAAACGACGAGATGTGTTGTGGGAGAGATCATGTTTGGCAAGGGGGCAGCAGCGATAGTCTAATGGCGATATTACTTCGGAAACAGGCTGTCACGATTTGACCGCTATTTGACCATACGCGACGCGCCGGGCCATCTGATGAAGATAGGATGAGAGGCCCCAGGGTATGACTCTTTTACGTTGCCAGTAGGTACGTTGCCAAACGCCCGGCTGTGGGCTAACGTGGTGCCCCAAGCTCATCTAGTGAACATTGTGACGGAGGTCACGTCATTTACTGCAGATCATCACACTGCTTAGTTCAGTTGATCACGGAGATTAGTCTGACATAGAGAGATGATGTGAAGCATGAGGAACTGGTACAGCCTCGATCGCGGACGCAAGCCGTTTGAGAGACCCTAAGGATGTACCGATGTTCGATTGGTGATGCATCAGCACTATTGGCGCAGTTTGGTTGGGTCAGCAACGTTATTCATCCTGTTGCTATACCGCCTATCCATTGGTGGATGTCGGTTTAGTCGCCTTCCGAGTAGTTTTAGATCGTCGCCAACTGTGCATCAAATTCGATACACCCCGTTCAAGCGTTGGGTGATGCCTGTTACCCATCAGCGCTGTGGGTACATAGGGTAGTTAGGGAATCCTTAGACAAAGAAGGTCTAGGCAGGACCGAGGAACGCATGATCTGCAGGCGACAGGTGGGTGGGTGTCAGGATTACTAATTTCAGGTACGGTCGTATTTCTGGGGAGAAGCTACTGATAATGACTATTGCTCAAGCTATTTCACGTCCGTCACGCTGGCTAAGCTGGCAGCGCGTTAAACGGCCCTTAGCTAGCATGATTTTAACGTTGGGTCTGCTGGCCAGCGGATTTCCCGGATTTTATCTAAAGCATGTGGATGCGTCTGCTCTACCGAGTTCGACGGTGGAAGAGCCATCGTCAATTACTGAATCAGCCACAGCGCTACCCGAGAATGGGGTTTATCTGTACGGTCAGTCTCCCGAGCCGAATCAGATTGGCCACACCTATGCGGTATTTGAGGTCACCGATAACGAAACCGTTGGCGCATTTTATATGCCGTCATCGTCCTTCGATTGCTTCTACGGCGAGGTCGAGTCTGAAGAATTAGACTTGGTCGTCATCAATAGCTACGACCAAGCGTCTCACCCCTACTCAATGCCTTTAGACTACGAGAACGTGGCATCAACATCTGACTCCGGGGAGTCGATTCCAGCACTCGTCGGATACCACCGAATCAACGACTTAAGCCAGCAAGATCACCAGATTTTATCCACCTGCCGGAGCAATTCTGACCAGCGCAGTTTCTCTGGGGGAGATAGATCAGCCACAACCAGTCAGCATTTCCAGTCAATCTAAGGCGAGTTTGTGTTAGAGACATTCCTTTAAACAGTCAAGAACTCCAGCGATCAATCTGGTACAATCATGACCCTGCACTTCATCTTGGCTCGAAAGGAAATCTCATGGCGCGCCTATTCTATGACGCTGACGCAAACCTAGACTTGCTGACCGGTAAACCCGTTGCCATCATTGGCTATGGCTCCCAGGGGCACGCCCACGCCCTCAACTTAAAAGATAGCGGTGTTGACGTTATTGTTGGCCTCTATTCAGGCAGTCGCTCTGTCCAAAAGGCGGAAGCCGAGGGACTGACAGTCAAGCCTGTGGCAGATGCAGCGGCAGCAGCAGACTTTATCATGGTTCTCCTTCCTGATGAGGTTCAACGCTCAGTTTACGCAGAAGCGATTGAGCCCAACCTAACAGAGGGTAACGTTCTGGCGTTTGCCCATGGCTTCAACATCAACTTCGCCCAAATCGTGCCGCCTGAGTCGGTAGATGTGGTGATGGTAGCGCCCAAAGG
>JBARYO010000397.1:0-6995 GCA_049647905.1 Elainellaceae cyanobacterium
GATTTCGCATCTTCTCGGAGCGATACCGAAATCGACGGCGGCGGTTTGGGTTGAGATTGCACCTGATAGCCGGAATCCTCAACTACGAAAATCCCCTCGCTATTTGATTCGCGCAAGAGGTCTACTGTTAAACAAGCCCGTATAGTCCGTAAGGCATCGGGATACTTCGTTATGCTGTCGCTAGAAGCCGATGTTGATATCCCTGATGTACCGTTCCATGGGCACCCAGTTGGCATTGATGTTGGCCTTAAATACTTTCTCTCAACTTCTGACGGAGAGCAGGTTAAGTGTCCCCGCTTCTTCAATGAGCTACACCGCAAGCTGAGATTGCTTGTACCCGTGGGCAACGGGGAATAGAAACTGCCTGTGGAGTCGAGGTGACGGGGGTGCGGGTAACGGTGTCTAGTCAACTGGCGGTGTTCGCGCAGCCTGCGTGTAACGTGAAGCAGGAACTCTTTGGGATGACCCAAGGAATCTCCACCCCTATCGCCTAGCGATTGGATGGAGAGGATGTCAACTGGTCTTTGTCGTCACCATTTTGTCGTCATCACTCTGGTGATGATGTCCCTGGAGGGAAAGCTTCTGGGGACGCCTCTGGGGGAGGGGGCAAGCAACCGTCTGCCGCTTCAACCCTGCTAGAAACGAGCTGAGCTGAGGTCAATGCCGACTCTGGAACCCAAGCTGATTGACCGGGCCGGAGTAATGGCTGAGCTTCGATTGCACTAGAGGTATCGGTTTCATCAGTCGGCGCGTTGGAAGGCTGACAGACCTCAAGTTTAATCCACCAAACCGCCTGCGAGAATTCCGAACGCTCTTTGATCTGGGCCGTCATCCCAGGGACAAGATAGCCCACGGGCTCTGGGGCTGGCGCGGCTTGGGGGGAAGATATGTTTTCTGGTGGTGGGACTGCGGCTTCTGGATTAGCGGGTTCACCTAGACGGTCCAACCCCTCTGGACTGATGGGTTCGATATAGGCAGGCAGCGGCGATGCGTCAGTGGCTGCAGGGTCACCAATCCGCAAGACCACGCCTACCATCAGCGGAACGCGTCGGTCTCTTAAGGCTGATGGTTCGCCGTCAGTGCCCTCACCGCCGCTGGAAAATGGCTCAGAGGAGTTTGTGCCATCGGCTGATGGATTGAGACGGCGGCTCACGCGGTTGCCTACCGATGGGACAAGCAGATAAATCAAAAGACCGCCTATCCCGAGCAAAAGCACAATACCGATTAGTAGAGGAACAACACTAGCCGGTCGCCGCAGATCGACGTTCAGCCCCATGGGGGTTATTGGGACAGGTGGTGCGTCATCATCAACGGTAGCCCTACCGTCAGGCTCAGCTGAGGAGAACCGACCTGCTTGAGATGGGCTTGCTGACACCGCCACCCCCTGACCGGACTGAAGCCGCGTTGAGGGAGCGATCGCCTGATTCGTTGGAGACTCTAGGGTAAGCGCCGCTGCCGCGTCTGGCGATGGGGGGATGACCTGCCACTGCAGCAACCCTACCGTAACGTTGTCATACCCGTTTTGAGTGTTTGCTGTATCAACCAGCGCTTGTCTGGCTGCGGTCAGCTCAAGCTCTCCGGAGAGCGCAGGGAGTAAAATCGAGCGCCAAAAGGTCTCGACCAAGTCGTTGTCGCTCAAGCCATCGGAGCACAGCAGCAGCAGCCCAGTGCCATCCAGCATAAGGCGCTGAACGGTTGGATGTAGTGATGTGGAGCTTGACATGCCCAGAGCCTGCACTAGGGAGCCTGCGCCGGGCCGATGTACGGCATCAGGGTGGGTGGCATAGCCCATACGCACTTCCCGTGACGCCACATCATCGTCTAACGTTATTTGATGGCATCCCCAGCGCGTAATCCAGTACGCGCGGCTATCCCCGATGTGGCTGATGTAGCAGTTGTAGTCCTCTACCAAGGCCATAACAACTGTCGTCCCCATGCGCTGGCGATCGCGGCGCTGCTCACCATCGTTCCGCTGGCTGATGAGCGTATTGGCATCGTAAATCGCGTCAGAGAGATGCTGAAACGTGCCCAGAGGACCATCGGTGCTGATGCTGGGTGGGTCAATGAGGTGATCGCAAATAGAGTGGATAGCCAGTTGGGAGGCCACATCCCCACCTTGATGCCCACCAATACCGTCACAAACGATTACAACAGGCTCATCGACCGGATCGGCGCTAGATAGTGTCCCTTGACTAGCCTCGGTGCTGGGATAGGTCAGCAGGCTGTTGCTGGGTGGGAAGCAGGCGTCCTCGTTTCGCGATCGGCTCGGTCCTTGATCCGTTTGAGTTGTGAGCTGAATAGACTGGGACCGGCTTGGTCCCAGCCGCGCCACAGCAGCTTCGATGACGCTGATGAGCTGATCGGGATGCTCAATCTTACCGTTGATAAGCTGATCACACAGTGAGGTAAAAAAGCGGCTATCGGCAGCATCAGGACCGATCCATCGCCGCCACAGCTGCCCGAGCTGCGCTAGGGTTGGACGTGACTTAGCGGCATCGCTTCGTAGCTCGAGTAACCGAACGAGAGCACCTTCTCCCCGGAGCAGCTGTGGAGAGAGCAGCGAGGACGCAACCTGTTCCTGCGTGAGGGGATGCCAGAGCTGCGCGATTTGCCAGAGCCAGTTGAGCCGTCGCCAGGTCGAGGCATCCTTCCACAGGTCAGCTATCTGGGGAAGAGGACGGGGTCGTGCCGACTCAGAGCCAGCGTCTGGGTCGATGCCTTTGCTCTCTTTGGGTTTACTTTTGGATGTGGGTAGCTTTCTTTTGCCGACTATGGGTGGCTTACCGCTGAACGATTGCCCATCGGTGTAGACGCTTGGGCAATAGATAGCCGCATCATAAAGCAGCAGGAGACGGCCCGTTTCCGTCTCTCGGACGTCGTCAAGCCAGTCATAGAGCTGGGGCAGATGCAGTCGATACTGAACTAGACGCAGGTAAGGGTGGACCGCCGCTGGCAGCGCTCCCTTTTCCGCTGGCGGAACCCCCGGCTGCAAATCAAAGAAAACGCGATCGCCTTTGTACTGATAGCGCTCGCTGATAACAGCGCCAGCGCTAAGGCGATCGCCGACGACACCAATGCCCAACAGATACCGCTTTGGCAGCGGCACATGGCACCGATGACAGAAGCGATTGCTTTCGGCGTTGGGAGCTTGACAATTTTGGTTGGGACATTGGAGCATGCAAACCTGCTGTGGGCTAGCACCGTGAATCGCATTGCCAACAGTACACCCTAAACTGCTCTGGCCCACGGCTTAGAGCGGACTCACACCGTAATGTCTGAATCCGTTCTGGGGAACCCAAGACTATAATTTCGGACACGAGCTTCTAAATTGTATGTTACCTCGCCAGATTGGAGAAGCGATCGCACAAAATGCTCCAAATCTGAGCCGATGCACCTCAGGTTATAGTCTGTCAACGCTTCCCCGGCGAAACTGTCCACGAGGGCATCAAATTTACGATAGACCGACTGTAAGGCCGCGTCATTCCAGTTAAGCTCATTGTCAGGGTCAACATCAAGCGTGAGTTTATCCGTACTAGGCACCATCTCGTCGTTGGTTACGTCGGCGCTAAAGATTCGAATATGGCGCGTCGTTGATTTGATTAGCATGCAAGAGAATCCCTCACGAATTATCAAAGAAGCAGTCCTACAGACCCTAGGATACAGCGCCAAAGCATATGGTGCTAAAGGATAATGGACATTAGGATTGACTACACTAAAGGGGGACAAAACCATCTCAGCCGCCACGCCTCAAATTAATGGAAAAGCGACCCTCTAACCGCCTAGGACAACGACTCTTTATGATGGCTCAGGGCGGCTGCATCCTGCTGCTGTTGTTCGCATTGGCGGGCATTTGGCGCGCGGGCTCTAGTTTTAGCGGTCGGCTGATGTCTCTATTTGCCCTCGATACGCGATCGCCAGCTGTTGATACGCGGGCTCTCGTCGTCAGCCAAGTGCAGGGAGCGAGTGAGCTAACGACGGCCATCTACACCATGGAGGCGGTTGTGCCCACTAGCCGCGATCGCGTTGTTGGATCCTTTGTTGTCGGTCGTACAACGCTGCTCTATATTGCCCATGGCGAGGTGCGGGCCGGTGTTGACCTCAGCGCAATTGATGCTTCCAGCGTTGTGCTAAAGGACGAGAGTCTGACCGTTCAGCTCCCGCCGCCTAAGATTTTAGATCACAAAATTGACGTCAGCCTGTCTAAGGTCTATGACTACGATCGGGGATTTTTGAGCTTAGGGCCTGACGCGGCAGCCGAGCTGCAGACCTTGGCGCAGCAAGAGACCCTCAACCGCATTGTGTCAGCCGCCTGTGAGAATAACGTGCTGCAGCAAGCGAACCAGCGAGCTGTAACAGTGGTTACCCAACTACTGACAACGGCTGGCTATGATGCTGTTGTTGTAGAAACTCAGCCCCCCGATACTAGGACCTGTACTGTCGAGACGGGCCCTGAACTATTGCCGGTTCAGCCATCCTTGGCTGAACCCTCTCTCCCTCAACCCTCTTTAGTTCAGCCACCGTTGGACAGTGAACCGCCGCCAATGCCAATGCCAGCACCTTAAAGATGCCACCGATTGAACCCCATCCCCCATCCCACTTTTACTACTTTGCCTACGGCTCCTGCATGTGTCCCGTTGACCTGAAGCGGTCTTTGAGGGAGCAGACTCACACCTACGTTGTCGGACCGGCGACCCTGCAGGGATACCGACTGGGCTTTTTCCGGCGATCGCGGCGACGCAACTGCGGTGTTCTTGACGTTGTGCCTGACGTCAACAGCGCCGTAGAAGGGGTGCTGTACCGATTGCCTTGGCGGTTGAGTTCCCATCTTGACGAGCGAGAGGAGGGATACTGTCACGCCACGGTGAGCGTGATCTGTAATGCTCAATCCATGGTCAATGTGCGAACCTACACGGTGTTGGAGAAGCATTCCCAAGAGCTTGCGCCCAACGACTGGTATTTCACCGTTGTGATGCGGGGGGCCACCACCTGTGGCCTGCCTGAGGACTATTGCTGGCGGCTGTTCCAGCATATGCATCATTTGCAGATCGCATCACAGACCGCGCCGCCCTGTTTTGCTGACCCCTATTTTTCCGATTCGATGGCGGTGGTCAGCTGAAGGATCTACCGTTTCCCTAGCCAGCGGATGTATTTTCCTTGGAGTCGAGCTGTACCTGAATGACCTCAAGCTGGCGTGGGTCGTCTTTATAAATTCCATTAAAGCAACGGCATCAATACCTCAACTGACTTCTTCAGGAGACGATTTCTTCCGAGACTGTTTGCGCAGTAGCCAGACGACGACTCCCCAAAGTACCACCGTTTGAAGCCCATCAGAAACATGAGTCGCGATCGCCGCACCCTTCCAAGAGAGGAGTGGAATCAGGACCAGGTTGGCGAGATAATTGACAAACGCGGTGGTGATCTGGATTGCGCTGCGTATTCCCTGGTTGTTCGTGCTGGAGAGCACGTCAGCCAATGGGAAGCGTAAGCCCAGCAGAACTGCCATTGGCGCTAACCAGCGAATTGCCTGTACAGAATCGCGATACTCTTCGCCCAGAATCAGCGGCACGATGGGGGCAACAACAGGAAGCAAAAGTGCTGCAAACAAACCATAGCCACCTGATAGTTTTAGAACTTGACGGGCGAAGGTAGCCGCCCCTGAAATGCCCTGTTCGCCATGCTTGAAAAACTTAGCGTAAGCTGCCGTCATAAGCGCCTTGAGGGGCGACGTTGAGATCACGACGATACGATAGGCGGCTGCGTAAATCCCCGCCGCATCTAAGGGGGCCATACTGGCCAGCATGATTTTGTCGAGGTTGGCATTGATACTAGACGCCGACTGATTAACCGAGAACAAAAAACCTTCCCGATATGGAAAGGCCCGTAAATTAGCCAGGGAAAAGACGGGCCTACCAATTCTCACGATTGTTAATCCAATGGAAACAAACGCTGCCAAAATGGTGCTTCCAGAGTAAAGCATTGACCACGTCAATAGGGGATCGCCAGAGCCGGGAAAGGCTAGCAAAATTAGCGCAGCTGCAAGATTTTTGAGGCTTACCAAATTGATCAATAGAGCTGAGCCACTCACGTAGTTCACAGCAAGAAACGCTTTGGCAGCCTGGAGATGCATAGACTTTCCGACCAGCTCACCGATGAGCAGCACAAACATTGCGACGGCAGGCACACTGTCTGGCAACGTGGCACGGCTGATTATGAAGCACAGTATGGCCAAAGCCAAGCCGGAAAGCATGCTGACGAGGATTGAGACACCAAACTCTTGCCCAAAGCGATCGCGATCGCGCGCGACGTTCCGCATCAAAATGTGCTCGCTGCCCCATGTTGCGAAGGGTGTTGCTGCATTTGCTAAGGCCAACAGCCCGACGAATAGGCCGTATCGCTCAATGCCCAAGGCACGGGCGACAATAATGAAATAACCTGCTTGAATGCCCAGGCGAGTGCCATAGGACACAGCCAAAATTGCAGTATGGCGAACTAATTCGCTATTGAGATTCTGAAACGCCTTTTTCAGTGAGGGCATTGAGTTTGTGTCCTAGTAGTCATGTTGAGCGGCAGCATAGCGGTTCACAAGCTTAGCAAGATTCTGCGAACTGGGCGATGCTGTGAAAACAACGGCTCTGCTCCAGAACCCCCGTTGTGTTTAGTTGTGTCGCTGCTGCCGTGGCAATCGCCCCCAGTTCCTTAACCCGCAAATTGATGACGCTCCAGTTCCAGGCAGATGCATTTCACTACACAGTATGGGGAAGGCTCAGACAAACTAAGAGCGACATATTCCGGACTTGTTGGAACCTTTACAAAGTTATCGATAACTTTTAGATCTCTTTAATCTTCGCGATCGTGGCGAGATGTTGGGAAGCCTTTCAGCTGAGCTAGCCACGACAGCCCTAACCACTGAACGGAAGGCCCAGGGCTGAATCCATCTAATATAGGGGGAGGTTTTAGGGCTATGGATTTGCATGCCACAGCCAACAGCTCAAGAA
>JBARYO010000398.1:0-10810 GCA_049647905.1 Elainellaceae cyanobacterium
CGAACTACTTCAGCGCGGTCTTTGACCCGTTGAGGAACTGTCTTCGCCCGTCTCATCTCTCGTAGGGTGCGATCCTCCTCAGCGCTAAGAAATACCCGTAGCCGCATTCCCATAGGCCCCTCGCTTCAAGGAGTATAATCACTTTACATTGACAAACATACCTCGGTTTTATCAGGCTGGTCTACTTATCAGCGAGATGTGGTTTGTCGGCGGTATTTTCACAGCATCCATTTGGATAGATGTCACATCTCCGCTGAGCGCTTGGAGTTTGATTGTTCCGGGGCTTTTGTTGAGTCTAATCGGGCTGGCAGCTGTGTATTTCTCCCGTATTTGAGGTGCTGCGCGTCGTAACCACTGGGCAAGATGCTGCCCAACGGGATATGGTACTGGCATAGTATTAGGGCAAGAGTACTGGATGGCCCAATCGTTAGCTCAAAACGCGATCGCTTTCCTCATAGATTTGGCTGAGCAGGGCGAGATTGACCCCTGGAATGTCAAAGTGATCGATGTCATTGATCGGTTTCTAAATCAGCTGCGTCCAGGGCAGGCGGTTGAGGGAGAAGCGCCTTACGAGTCAGATTTGTCTGAGTCAGGACAAGCCTTTCTGTACGCCTCTATGCTGGTGCTGCTCAAAGCGGATAGTTTGGTGCGGATTGACCAGCCTGAGGAGGATCTGGAGAATTCTGACTTAGATGAGGCCCTTACCGTACCCCGACTCCCCCTCAACTTAGAGAAACGCATTCGGCGACGTGCCGTCGCGCAGCCGCCTCAGCATCGCCCCATCACCCTGCAGGAGCTGATTGGCCAGCTTGAGGTTATGGCAACGGCGATCGCTGAACATACGCCTCGACGGCGGGCGCGGCGTCCTAAGCCCCATGCTAAGTCGAAAGCGGTCCGCGCTATTGCGCAACTGGCCCACCAAGAAAATCTATCTGAAGTCGCGGCGGCGCTTGAACAGGCGCTCCATGAGCATTGGCCCCATATTAGTCAGGGCGCACAGTGGCTCGAATTTGACCAGCTCCTGGACTGGTGGACCGGTTCTGAGATCTGTGCCCAGGTGAATGCAGACCAGCTCCATCGAACCGCCCAGAGCGATCGCGTCGGGGTTTTTTGGGCACTCTTGTTCTTGTCAGCCCAGTCAAAAGTGGAGCTATCTCAGCACGTGTTTTACCAAGATCTCAACGTCCGAGCCATCTCTGCCGGTGAGGATCTCTCTGGGGACGTTACAGCGTCATCCTATGTCGCTCTAGATTAGCGTCTGCCAAGAATCCACCAAATTTCGCGATTTGTTCGGACTACCCCTCAAGACGATGGATAATTAAGTTGTTGACTGTGCAAAGTACTGGGCTGCAGGTTGAGACCGAATCAATGTGACTGGGTTGATTGATCTGAACAGAAGCGATCGCCTAATGGACAAAAAGTCTATTGATATACTATTTGTCTTGGCGATCCCGATTTTGTGGGGGCTCTAAGGCGGGAAATCTAAGTTACTAGCAGATTACCGTCACAAGAAATTAATCGGTTGCCACCGGTCAGTGTAGTTTACATAAAGTTGTGAATCTACTGGTGCCACTGGCTTAGGCCGTATGAAACACTGAAAGAGTTCACGCCGAATGAACATGTGCATTTAAAACTTATTTGAATTATTAAAGCGAGTTCGCTTTGCACAGCATTTCTGACAATTAGACATTACTATAGCCCGACGTAGAGGAAGTTGAAGCCTATGAAAGCTATGATCCTGGCTGCCGGTAGAGGGACCCGAGTTCGTCCCATTACCTACACCATACCCAAGCCGATGATTCCTATCATGCAGAAACCTGTGATGGAATTTCTGCTAGATCTCTTGAGGCAGCATGGATTTGACCAAATTATGGTCAACGTGAGCCACCTCGCTAATGAAATTGAGGGTTATTTCAGAGACGGACAGCGGTTCGGCGTTCAAATTGGTTACTCATTTGAAGGCCGTATTGAAGACGGCGAATTGATTGGAGATGCATTAGGCTCCGCCGGCGGCATGCGCCGAATTCAGGACTTTAAGCCCTTTTTCGACGATACCTTTGTGGTGCTCTGTGGTGACGCCCTGATCGATCTCGACCTCACAAAAGCAATTGAGTGGCATCGAGAGAAAGGATCCATCGCGACTATTGTCATGAAGCCGGTTCCCCGAGAGGAGGTTTCTAGCTACGGCGTTGTCGTGACGGATGACGACGGACGCATCAGGCAGTTTCAGGAAAAGCCGTCTGTTGCTGAGGCAATTAGCACGGACATCAACACAGGTATCTATATTTTTGAGCCTGAAATATTTGACTATATTCCCTCAGGACAAGAATTTGATATCGGTGGTGATCTGTTTCCGAAGCTGGTGGAGAAAGGAGCGCCGTTCTACGGCATTTCCATGGACTTCCAGTGGGTTGACATTGGTAAAGTTCCCGACTACTGGCAGGCGGTGCGTAGCGTCCTCCAGGGTGACATTCAAAACGTGCCCATTCCTGGTGTAGAGGTCAAGCCGGGTGTCTACACTGGCCTCAATGTGGCAGTCAACTGGGATAAAGTCGATATTCAGGGGCCAGTCTACATCGGTGCAATGACCCAGATTGAAGATGGTGCCCGCATTATTGGCCCCACTATGATTGGCCCCAGCTGCCGCATCTGTAGCGGTGCCACAATCGACAACAGCGTGATTTTTGAGTATTCCCGCATTGGCCCTGAAGCTCTGCTGGCCAACAAGCTGGTGTTTGGGCGCTACTGCGTCGATCGCACTGGCGCGTCGGTAGATTTGCAGGCTGCAGCGCTGGACTGGCTCATCACCGATAGCCGTCAAACGCTGCCCGAGAATGCGCCAATCGAGCAACAGGCGATCGCGGAATTACTAAACGCTAAGTCTTAATCGGTCGTCATCAGGTCAATACTGTCAATGATTCGAGGTCGGGGCCGATTATGGTTGGCCCTGGCCTTGTCCTATGGATTTACAGCGTCAGGCAGAAATGGGTTTGTTAGACTAAGGAGGCGTTGATCGTTCGATGGCGATCCCAGCACCCTTACGCTTCACAACCTCGCAGTAGGACACCAGTTTTGGCTATGACCTCCACGCTTTTGATCGCTAAAGAATTGCCGACGCTAAACTATGACACGCCACGGGATCGCTTCGGTGAATTCTGGCGATCGCCGTTGTCCACGCTTTTGGGTTTGGGCCGCGCGGCGGGGGCGGATTTCGTCGAGTTTTTTCTAGAGCGCGTCAACTACATCAATTGCCTTGCTGAAGACGATGCCATCACGAGCATTACGCCGCAACTTTCTACAGGTGCGGGTGTGCGGGTGTTTATGGGTAAGGGCGACTGCTACGTCAGCACGAACGACTTGACCTTTGAGGGGCTACGGTCAGCCTTAGAAAAGGCGCTCTCTATTCTAGGGCTGCATATCCCTGCGCCTAATTCCTACGTTCCCGAGACCAACTTAGAGCTGCTGCGGGACTACGTTGCCGTCCACAACAAGGACAAATGGCTGGATGGAACTAGCTCGTTTCAAGAAATGGGCGATATTTTGCTCAGCTCAACCGCTCAGTTTGAAAAGACCGCAACCCATATCCAGTCGCGCCGCGCCTCCTACTTTCGCGACTGGCAAGAGGTGCTGGTGGCGGCCAGTGACGGCACCTTTGCCCACGATATTCGCCTGACGCAGTCCGTTGGCTGCAATTTGTTATGCGCTGATGGAGAGAATCGCTCGTCCATTGGCAAGCGGTTGGGCAGTACCGGGGATCCAGCGTTCTTACGCGGCTGGAACTACACCGACACGGTGGAAGAGATTGCTGAGTCTGCGGGCAAGATGCTGTATGCCGACTATGTGGAATCGGGCACCTACCCGGTGATCATGGCCAACCATTTTGGCGGTGTCATCTTCCATGAAGCCTGCGGTCACCTATTGGAGACCACTCAAATTGAACGGCAGACTACTCCCTTTGCTGACCAGAAGGGTAAGAAAATTGCTCACGAGAGCCTCACGGCTTGGGATGAAGGTCTTTCTGAGCAGGAGTTCGGCACCATCGATATGGATGATGAGGGAATGCCTGCTCAGCGCACTCTGCTGATTGAAAACGGCATTTTGAAGAATTTCCTCAGCGATCGCGCTGGCTCAATGCGTACGGGGCATCCCCGCACCGGTAGCGGTCGTCGCCAGAGCTATGCCTTCGCTGCCGCGAGCCGGATGCGCAATACCTATATTGCTCCGGGTGAGCATTCAGTGGAGGATCTCTTTGCTTCCGTAGAGAAAGGAATCTACTGTAAGCAGATGGGCGGTGGGAGTGTCGGCCCTACTGGGGACTTCAACTTCGGTGTTGACGAAGCGTACCTGATTGAGGATGGCGCGATCACAAAACCGCTCAAGGGCGCAATTCTGATTGGCGAAGCGAAGGAGATCATGAACAAGATTTCTATGTGTTCCAATGATTTGGGATTGGCGGCAGGATTCTGTGGTTCTGTCAGCGGCAGAATTTACGTGACCGTTGGCCAACCCCACATCAAGGTCGATGACATCACTATCGGTGGCCGGTAGGGCGCAGCGCGCTTACCCCATTGCTGGCATGCCCCCTACAGGCATGCTTTTGCCCCAGACCTATCCTGCCTTTCGCCTCAAAACACATCCCGCCTTACGGGCGAAAGACTTCTCGCCCCAACCATATATCTAGATAAATCCATGCCTACCGTTGCCGACATCGCATCAAACGCCGAATCTATTGCCCGTCAAATGGGCGTCAAGAAATACGATATCTACGGCTCGTCCGTGGATGAGAACAGCGCCCAAGTAGACCACGGTGAGCCTAAGCAGGTGAAAGCCTCTAACCGCTCCAGCGTCATTGTGCGCGTGTGGAACGCTGAAGGAACCCTTGGCGTCACCTCCACCACCGATGTTGACCCCACTGGCCTCGAGTTGGCGCTGAAGACGGCCCAAGCGGCCAGTGCCTTTGGCCCCAAGGAGCATATTCCTGACTTTAGCCCTGAGGCAAAATCGTCTTTGGACAGTCCTGGGAACCAAACGGCCCCACAGGTGCCAGTGTCCCAGCTGATTGATACCCTACTGGACAGCGAAAAGCGGCTCGTGGATGCCCATCCGGCGATCGCTGGAGTGCCATATAACGGCCTCTCCCAAAGAGACGTGGAGAAGTTCTACCTCAACAGTGACGGCGCTCTGCGCCAGGAATCCTGCTCCTATGCCTCGCTATATCTGTATAGTAAAGCCGAGCAAGAAGGGCGCAAACCCCGTGCTGCCGGTGCTTACCGCGTCAGCCGTAGCTTTGACAAGCTTGACGTCAATGGCTGTCTCCAAGAAGCAGCAGAGAAGACCATTAGTCACCTCAACTACGAAAAAATCAAGTCTGGCAAATACCAAGTGGTGTTTTCGCCGGAGGCTTTCTTGAGCCTGTTCGGCGCGTTCTCTAATCTGTTCAATGCCCAGCGAATTCTCGACAAGCAAAGCCTGTCGGCTCCTGATGCTCTGGGTAGCACGCTGGCGTCGCCGCTGCTATCGGTCCACGATGATGCCCGTCATCCTAAAAATGTGGCCCTAGAAACCTTCGATGGCGAAGGGACGCCGACCCGTCAGGTGCCCCTAATCACCGATGGTGTTCTCACGAGCTTTATTCACAGTGCTGGCACAGCCAAGCGTATGGGAACCAGCCCCACTGGTAACGCAGGCATTGGGGCAAAAGTCAGCGTAGGCTCCAACTTCTACCACGTCTTTGGTCAGGCAGGCCAGGGCAGCTTTGATCTAGATAGTAGCGATGGAACTCTGCTAATTGACGATCTGAGCGCGCTTCACGCGGGGGTTAACGCCCTGCAGGGTTCTTTCTCTTTGCCATTCGACGGCTGGCTGATCCGAGGGGGTGAGCGCATCAGCGTGGATGCAGCGGTGATTGCCGGGGATATTCGTGAGGTGCTCAAATCCATCATTCACGTTGAGTCTGAGGCGGAGGTAACGCCAGGCGGTATTTGTCCTCGTATCTGGATGGAGGGCGTCTCGGTAACGGGAGAGTAGGACACTAGTCGCTAAAACCGGCAAGCGTGTTGGGAAACCCGAATAGTATAGATGGGGAGACCTAAAACCACGCGGCTAGGCGAGTTTCTCCCCGCTCAGAACGAACACAGGGTCTGCTGCCACAAAGGCCCGCCGGTTCCCCCGGCTTTCGAGGCGATTGACAGCAGATTGCTCAACTTCAATATGACGAGCTTGCAGCTCGGCTAGACCTTCAGATATGGCATATAGCTCGTCTAGGCTATATGCCGCCGCCACAATGCGCCCCTGATGCTGTAGATAGGCCCAAGCTTGAGCCATGATACCCTTGATGGACCGCCCCCCTTCAATACAGATGCAGTCGGGTGGTTGAGGTAACTCAGCGAAGCAATCGGGTGCGCTGCCGACAACAATTTGAACGTTGGCGACGCCAAAGCGATCGCAGTTTAGTTGAATCAGCTGTGCCACATCTTTGTCCCGCTCAACAGCGATGATGCGGCTCTCAGGGCACAGCAGCCCGACCTCAACGGGGATTGTTCCTGTGCCAGCACCAATGTCCCAAAACACCGCATTGGCGCTTAGCCGCAGGTGGGAGATTAGCAGGAGACGAATCTCTCGGGGGCTCATTGGAATGCCGGGGAGCCGCTCGAAGAGATGGTCAGGAATGCCGGGGGTTTTGTAGGGCCAAAGGGGTTCCATTACCAGAAACCGCCGAAACGAAGATGCAAAAAATCTATGGGTCGCCTGGGACTCGAACCCAGAACAAATCGGTTAAAAGCCGAGTACTCTACCATTGAGCTAGCGACCCGTTATGTGCCAATGACCAGTTTGAGGACAATCAAACTGAACTTGCGCACGGTATACAACCTTATCATACATTTTGGGAAATAGAGCAGCCACTGCTCTAAATATTTTGCCAGCGCTCAAGCAGCGTCAAACAAGCCAGCCGGGCCAATGGACTTAAAGGCGTAGCACCCTCAAAGCCCATGTCAGCGGTAGTTGGTGAACTGCAGAGCTATGGGGTAGTCCTCCTGCTTCAGCCGGGTCATAACGTCTTGTAGGTCGTCTTTAGACTTACTGCTGACGCGGACAGAGTCTCCCTGAATTGAGGCTTGAATCTTGTTGAACTCGTCGCGGATCAGCTTCGATATTTTTTTGGCCAGTTATTGGCTAATGCCCTTTTTTAAGGTGATGACCTGCCGGACCCGCGTCCCGCTAGCTGACTCAATCGAACCGTAGTCAAAGATTTTCAGAGATAGATTACGCTTGACAGCCTTAGTCTGCATCACGTCATGCACCGTCTGCAGGGTGAATTCACTGTCTGTGGTGATTGTGATCGTTTCATCGCCTAGCTCTAGGTTGGTATCGGTACTTTTAAGGTCATATCGACTCTTGATTTCGCGACGACCTTGATCTAGGGCATTGACTAACTCTTGGCGATCAAAATCGCTGACGACGTCGAAGGAGTAGGAAGCCATAGGTCTCGTATCTGTGGTGTAAACAGCAAGCATAAAACGGCTGGCGCGCTATGCCAGCGTTCTCAAGCTTAGAACAAACAGGGTGAAGGTGCCGAATGAGCCGACGCCAAACATCAGCGATCGCAGCGGAGCGATATTTAGAATATAAAACACAGGGTACAGGGCACGGGCAGCCACATGGGCGATCGCCGCTATCAGGGCCAGCCGTGAATCTACCCCAGTGACATAGGCCATCAGGGCAGCGGCCGAAAACAGAATAAACGCTTCGAAGCTATTTTGATGTGCCCAGGTCGCCCGTTGGGCAAACGCCGGTAATTTGTCCGTCAGAGCACGAGGCGTGGCGAACATTTGGAGCGGAGAGTCCATCTTCGCGCTGGTGCTGACGCGTCCGTAAGCGACGACTAAGAATGGTACATAGACGAGGAGCGCGTCTATGACAATGCAATATAGGAGAGTGGTTGAGACTGGCGGCATAAGGTAACGCTTGTGGATAGCACAGATTCCATGCTAAACCAAAACCATTTTGGATCGTGGCGCACCGCACCGCTAACCCAGGTTACTATCCTCTTCATGCCGCTAGTGCTAATCCAGATAAAATGGCGTGACCACTTTGTGTTGCTCTTCCGCATCCTGACAGGTTTTGATCAGCGTGCTGCTGTCATGGAACATAAAGCAAACCAGTTGCTGGCAGCGGGAAATAATTTCCTGGTTGCAAATAGCACTCGCCTCCGCTAGCGAGAGCGTATCGTTTTCCGGATTCTCTACCAGATGAATCACTGACTTGAGTTGGTTTCGCGATTCGCGAGGCTGGCGTTTGAGGCTCTGGGGCAAAATGACGGTAAGCAAGTTGGGGTCGGCTCGCATGGCTCCGCGAATCGCAGCAGAGTTCGTTCCCGTAGCGCCTGATGTCAGGACGAAGTTACCGGCCTGAACTAGAGCAAAGCTCATCAGCTCTATCAGATTTTGATGGGTGATGGGAACGTGGCGTGAGCCCAAAATAGCAACTCGCTTTGACCCGGTCTGCTGAATCGCTGCAAGCTCCTGCAAATATGTGTCTACCTTTGGGGTGTCGAGTGACTGGGTCAAGGACGGTTCCGAGCGATACAACTCCGATATTCTACCAGGAGTCTGCAGCGTTTAAAGAATGCAGCCCCTGAATTCTTCACGCTGTTGCCTGGTATCAGGATCCCAGACTACGGCATCGAGGTGAGGAAATCCGAATATTGTCAGTTAGGCTTTCCCACCGCCTACAATCGGAGTCATTGGCCAAAATAAAAACGGCAATCCCTTGCCGACACACCTCATATCACACTATCTACTAAGGCAACTGACGTATCCTATGACGACGATTCTTGAACAGGGCAACATTAGTATTCATACCGAGAATATTTTCCCGATTATCAAGAAGTGGCTCTACTCTGACCATGAGATCTTCTTGCGGGAGCTGATCTCCAACGCGGTCGACGCTATCAAGAAGCTCAATATGCTGTCGCGCACTGGAGAGTTTTCGGGTGCGGTCGGCGACCCGGAAATCGTAATTGCGATTGACAAGGACGCTAAAACCATTTCTATCTCAGACACCGGCATTGGCATGACGGCGGACGAGGTGAAGAAGTATATCAACCAAGTGGCCTTCTCCAGTGCGGAGGAGTTTGTGCAGAAGTTTCAGGGCACAGGCGATGAGCAAATCATCGGTCACTTTGGTCTTGGCTTTTACTCTGCGTTTATGGTGGCGAAGCAGGTGGACATTGATACGTTGTCTTACCGGGAAGGGGCAACGCCAGTGCATTGGAGCTGTGACGGCAGTACTCAATTTGAGCTGAGCGAGTCTTCGCGGACAGAGCGCGGCACCACCATCACCCTAACTTTGCAGGATGAGGAGCATGAGTACCTAGAGGCAGCGCGGATTCAGCAGCTAGTGCGCACCTACTGCGACTTCATGCCCTATCCCATCAAGATGGATGGGGAGCAGGTTAACCGGCAGAAAGCGCCTTGGAAAGAGTCGCCCAGTAACCTGACGGATGAAGATTACCTAGAGTTTTACCGCTACCTCTACCCGTTTCAGGAGGAGCCGCTGCTGTGGGTCCATCTCAATACGGACTATCCCTTTGTAGTCAACGGCATCCTTTACTTTCCTAAGCTGCGTCCTGACATTGATGTCACAAAGGGCCACATCAAGCTGTTCTGCAACCAGGTATTTGTCAGCGAAAACTGCGAAGAGGTCATTCCTAAGTTTCTGCTGCCGCTGCAAGGCGTGATCGACAGTACAGATATTCCCCTCAACGTTTCCCGCAGCTTCCTGCAGAACGATCGCACCGTGCGCCGCATCGCGGACTACATTGCCAAGAAAGTGGGCGATCGCCTCAAAGAGGTGTACCGGGACGACCGGGCTCACTACATTCGCTGCTGGCAAGACTTGGGTACCTTCGTTAAGTTTGGCTCGCTAAACGACGATAAGTTTAAAAAGCAGGTGGAAGACATTTTGGTCTACCGCACTACGGCCAAGCTGGGTACCTCAGAAGGCGCTGCAGAAGAGGCAAAAGTGGAGGTGCAAGCCGAGGACAGCGACGTCTGGGAAACCGTGGCTGATGGCGACAGCCCCAGTGCTACCGACGAGCAGGGCTTTGCCTACACTACCCTCAAAGAGTATCTAGAGCGCAACAAAGAACGCCACGAGAACCGGGTGTTTTACTGCACTGACCCGTCAGCCCAGGCCACCTATGTGGATTTGCACAAGGGCCAAGGGATTGAGGTGTTGTTTATGGATTCCTTTATCGACACCCACTTCGTTAGCTTCCTGGAACAGCAGTATACCGACGTCAAATTCGCCCGCGTCGATGCCGAGTTGGATGACACCCTGATTGATAAGGAGCAGGAAGATGAAATTGTCGATCCGGCCACCAACAAAACCCGAGGCGATCGCATCAAGGAGCTGTTTGAGCAAGCTCTAGAAAATCCCAAGGTGAACGTCAAAACCCAGGCGCTCAAGGCTGATGACGCGTCGGTCCCTCCGGCAATGGTGCTGTTGCCCGAGGCGATGCGTCGTCTGCGAGATATGACGGCGATGATGCAGCAGCAGGCCGCTCAATTCCCCGATGAGCACGTGCTGATGGTTAACACCGGTCACCCTCTGGTTAAGAACGTGTTGGAGATGAGCCAGGGGGCTATCATTACCGGCAGTGGAGAGTCGCCATCGGCTCAAATGGCCAAGATGATCTGCCGGCATATCTACGATCTGGCCCTAATGGCTCAAAAGGGCTTTTCGGCGGATGACATGACGGCCTTTGTGGAGCGATCCAACCAGGTCTTGACGAAGCTGACTCAAGATT
>JBARYO010000399.1:0-2124 GCA_049647905.1 Elainellaceae cyanobacterium
TCTGACCGATATTACCCAGCGCAAATATCTAGAGCAGAAGCTGTTTGAAGAAAAAGAAATGGCGATGGTGACGCTGCAGTCGATTGGGGATGCCGTCATTACAACAGACAGATACGGAAACGTGGAATCCCTTAATCCGGCAGCAGAGAAGCTGACCGGCTGGACATTGACCCATGCCAAAGGCCAATCTATTGAGCAGGTGTTTAGGGTTGTTGACGAGGAAAAGCACGAGCCGCTGCCCAACCCCGTGACGCTGTCCATTGAGCAAAACTGCGTGGTTAGCCTGAGTAACCATCCCGTGCTGCGATCTAAAGACAACCAGCTGATCGCCATTGATGACTCTACCGCCCCAATCCACTCCAATACCGGGGATATTGTCGGTAGCGTAATCGTGTTCCACGATGTGAGTGAAGCGCGAGGTCGGGCGCAGCAGCTCTCTTGGCAGGCCAACCACGATGGGCTTACGGGACTGATGAACCGTAGAGCGTTCAGCGTCAAGGTGGAGGATGCGCTCAAACGGGTCAAAGAAGAAAATCAGTCTCATATTCTATGCTGCCTTGACTTAGACCACTTCAAAGTGGTGAATGATACCTGTGGCCATGCGGCTGGCGATGAGCTGCTGCGTCAGGTTTCGGAGCTTTTACAGGATCAGGTGCGTAAAACCGACGTCATTGCTCGATTGGGGGGCGATGAATTTGCAGTTCTCCTGTATAAATGCCCCCTTGACCAGGCGCTGCGCATTACCAGTAACATTTGCAATGCCTTAAATCAGTTTCGGTTCTCGTATAAAGACCGCATCTTCAAAGTTGGCAGCAGCATTGGTGTCAGCGCCATTGATCAGGCGTCCCTGACGGCAGATGAAGTGATGAATACCGCCGATGCCGCTTGCTATGCGGCCAAGCGCCGGGGACGCAACCGTGTTCATGTTTATCAGCATGAGGACCAAGGTCTATCGCGCTACTCCAGCGAGACCCAGTGGTTTACCCGATTGTCGGAGGCTCTCGAAACCGATCGCTTTCATTTGTTCTATCAGTCGATTGCAGCGTCTGATAGCAGCTTAGAGAGCGTTTGTCACTGTGAAGTGCTGCTGCGGCTGATCGATGAGAATGATCAGCTCGTTTCACCGGCTGCGTTCATTCCAGCAGCAGAACGCTACAGTCTTATGCCTGAAATCGATCGCTGGGTGATCCGCCACTGTTTTGCTTACTTAAGTGAGACCCAAACCTGGCAGCGGGATGGGGCATCAGATGTCCTCAGAGCAATTCCCAATGCCGTGTACTCTATCAATCTGTCTGGCGCTAGTATTAATGACGATCGCTTTCTCGGGTTTGTCCAAGAGCAGCTGGATTACTACGCAGTGCCCCCAGAGATTATCTGTTTCGAAATTACAGAGACTGCCGCCATCTCCAACATGAAGCGCGCCGTCAGATTCATTGAGCAGCTCAAGCAGGTCGGCTGCCAGTTTGCTCTGGATGACTTTGGCACGGGGATGTCGTCCCTGTCTTACCTCAGAACCTTGCCCGTCGATTACCTCAAAATCGATGGCAGCTTCATTCAAGACATTGCTAGCGATCAGGTCGCCTGCGCGATGGTAGAGGCGGTCAACCACGTCGCCCATTTGATGGGGCTACGCACCGTGGCGGAGTTTGTCAGCAACGCGGAGTTGCTAGAGAAGGTAAAAGCCCTGGGAGTGGACTACATGCAGGGTTATGCGATCGCCATGCCGACATCCCTCACTGCCCCTATCCCAAAAGCCCGGACTACCGACGCCGTTGTGGAGCCCCTGCAGGTAACAGTCGCCTAAAGGGCGGCCTCACCCCACCGGACATATAGCGTTGGCCACATCGCTCAGGACAAAAGTCTAAGCTCAAAGCGCAGCTGGTGTAGGCGATGTGGCGCGCGAGCGTCCTAATACATCCAGGACGCTGGCTATACTTCATCTCCTACGAGCAATTGGCTATGGCTATTTTCAGCATTGTTTTAACTACGGCCTGTTCAACGGTAGTACTAGGGCTCGTTCTCAGACAGGGGGTGAAGCGACTGGACCCAACGACGCTTGGAGCGGCGAATCAGCAGCTGCGCCAAGAGATTGCAGAGCGAAGACGTGTTGAAACGGCGCTAGAT
>JBARYO010000400.1:0-3182 GCA_049647905.1 Elainellaceae cyanobacterium
GGTAATGGCATATGGATAATTGTCTTATTTTCAGCAATCATAGCTTACGAATTACATTCGTAAGCAGAAAATAGCGTGACAGCAGTAGGTAATCGCCTTATTTTTACCATTACGGCTACCGTTCCCCCTCACGCCCCGTCTACCGCCGCCGAGACGCGATCGCTATCCGTCGCCATCACCCGCTCTACCCGGTCTAGCTCCAGCTCGTTCAGGTAGTCCACCGCCCAATTCGCCTGCCGCTGAATCATATGGTATGGGTAGGTATTAGCCACCCCCACCACCGACAGTCCCGCCGCCTTGGCCGCCTCAATGCCCGCAAACGTATCCTCAATGGCGATCGCGCTGCCGCGTTCCACCTCCGGGTGCTGCTGCTGTAGCGCGTCAATGGCCTTCAGGTGACCTGTGGGGTCTGGTTTGCTGGTGGTGGTGTCCTCGCTGCCCACAATCACCGAGAAGTATTTAGCGAGGTCTGCCCGCTCCAGCACCTGCTCAATTTCCCCACGGAGGGCATCGCTCACCACGGCCATGGGCACCTTGGCTACCCTCAGTTTATAGGCCAAATCTGCCACCCCAGGGTAAATGGGCAGCGTCTCCATGGTGTCGAGCTGCGCGCAGTAGCGCTGAGACTTGCGCTCTAGCAATGCGTCCAAGTCAGCCGCTGCCAGCACTCGACCCCGGCGACTAAATAGCTCCTCCACACACGCGCGATCGCTACGACCTAGGCATACCGAACGGTATTCCTGGGGCTTGGGCCGCATGTTCTCGTCAATGAGGAGCTGGTCGATGAGCCTGTGGTGAATGGCCTCATCGTTGATGATGACGCCGTTGAAGTCAAATAGGACTGCCTTTAGCCCATTGCCCATTGCCCGTTACCTGCTCCCTGACCTACGACGTTCCACTCTGGCGGCTGGGGAGACTGGTCTCGCAGTGGCTTCAGCCCCCGCGTAACCTGGTGCACCCACCAAAACTCATCCGTGCGAATGGCGTCAAACCCAGCCGTACCCATCCAGGCATCTGTACTGCCTGCCGCGTAGTCTTTAATATACGGCTCTTCGAAGATGTCTGTCAGCCAGGTGGCTTGTCGCAGGGTCGCCTGACACCCGTCTAAAATCATCACCTGTCCACCGGGCTGCAGGAGTCGAAAGCCTTCTTTCAAAATAGCTTGGGCAATGGCGGGGGGCGTTTCGTGAAACAGCAGCGACGCCGTCACAAAATCGAAGGACTCATCCGGGTAGCCCGTTGCCTCGGCTGCGCCGTGGCGAAACTCAATCTTGAGCCCAGCCTCGCGGGCCTTTTGCTCCGCGACAACGAGCATGTAGGGGGAAAGATCCAGGCCCACCACCTCAGCATTGGGAAACGCCCGTTTCAGCTGCAGTGTGGTGGAGCCTGTGCCGCAGCCCATATCTAAAATGCGCCGGGGCGATCCGCCCACTCGCTCTACCAGGGCCTGTCGTACCCAGTCTTCGTTGGGGGGGAGGGCGTAGCGGGTGATGGGGTCATAGGTGATGGCGGCATCGGGGGTGAGGTAGCCGTTGGCGATGCCGTGGAAGTTCTGGCTCAGGTAGTAGTCTGGATAGTCTAAGCCGCAGTGGAGGCGATCGCGTTCGGCATCCCAATCGACATCGTTGCGGTGGCGCAGCATGGCCTCGCGATCGAGGACTAGGTTGCCGAATACAGGGGCTATAAACCGTTCAAAAATGGTGTCGTTGCCAGTAGCCATAGATCGTCCTAGCGCTTCTTTACAAAGTGTAATGAATTCTGAGGCTGTCGTGCATATTGCGCGACCGTCGAGCTGTGCGGCCATTAAAACCGCAGACGATGGCGATAATTCATCACCGACTCGGCTAGTCCAATCGCTAGAAAATTGGTCAGCAGCGCCGATCGCCCATAGCTCATCCAAGGCAGTGGAATCCCCGTAATCGGGGCGAGGCCAATGGTCATGCTGATGTTGACCAGGACCTGAAAGATGATCATCGACAGCACCCCCGCCACAATGAGGGAGCCAAAATTGTCCTTGGCGTTTTGAGCGATGATGACCAGCCGTAGACAGACGATCCAAAATGCTAGCAAAACGACAATTCCCCCCACGAAGCCCAGCTCCTCCCCCACCGCAGAGAAAATAAAGTCTGTATGCTGCTCCGGAATAAAGTTGAGCTGGGTTTGGGTGCCCTGATTGAGGCCCTGCCCCCACAGCTGGCCCGCGCCAATGGCAATGCGGGACTGAATCAGGTGATAGCCACCCCCCAGAGGGTCTTTGTCAGGGTCGAGAAATAGCACCAGCCGGTCCTTTTGGTAATCCTGCAGCAAGTTCCAAAACAGTTGCCCCAGCCGCCCCGCCACCAGGTTGATGCTGAGGGCACCCAGAAACCCCCACCAGCGCCAGGGCAATGTCCAAAGCGCGACTGTGCCCATTAGGGCTACCCACATGAGCCAGGCCGGAATATAGATATTGAACAAAATTGCTGACACCGCCGGAGACACGAGCAGAATCAGCCAGCCTGGATTGGCGTTGGCCCAGTAGAGCATGCCCAGGGTGATGGCTCCAAAAACGAGGGAGGTGCCCAGATCGGGCTGTAGAAAAACAAGACCCCAGGGGATGGCGGTGATCGCTAGCGCCTTAATCATCCCCCCCAGTTGGGAGGCCGTGTTTTTGTGCAGCAGCCCCGCCAAGCTGATGATGAGCCCCAGCTTGGCAAACTCTGAGGGCTGCACGTTGAATCCAGCAAACGAAATCCAGCGCTGGGAGCCCGACGCCGTGACGCCGATGATCATCACCAGCAGTAACGATAAATTCGTAGCCCCGTAGATAATCCAGGTGAAGTCAGCAAGGCGCTCGTAGCGGGCGCGGGCAATGAATAGGGCTAGCCCCATTCCCACCAAACCAAGGAGGGCATGCTGCCACCAATAGCTAGACAATCCTTGGTTAAGCTCGGTGCTGCGGATCATCAGTCCGCCGATTCCCGTGAGGGTAACCAGGGCAACTAACAGGATCCAGTCAAGCTGCTGCCAAGGCAATAAGAACGATTTCCATTGTTTTGCGGGAGATTGAACCATGCGCGCCGTGGGTTAGCAATAGAGGCTATTAGACGCAATTCTAGACGGTCTTTCACCAACGGATGCGGCGGGGTAGGCCATTTCGGCGGACTAATTCAGGCTGTCTCGGCATCAACCGTAGCTCGGAG
>JBARYO010000401.1:0-3021 GCA_049647905.1 Elainellaceae cyanobacterium
CCCCATCAGCGCTCTATTTTTACTCTCTATGAACTACTAACTACCCCATAAGTTTTGCCGATCAAGCAAATCGCAGCGTTATCCCGCAGATAGAGCCATCAGCTTCTCCAGCGATACCAGCTCAACCCTTGCTGAATCCTTGGCCTGCTGCCGGTCTGCCTCGACGTTGTATCCCCAGTCCGCCAACAGCAGCCGCACCTGGCCCAAATCGGGCTGCTGCGCCACGGCTAGCAGCGCCTTGAGCCGGTCTTCAATAAACCACACCGACTCAGCCTGATACTTATCGATGAGGTCTCGTAATGTCTCATACTTAGGCCGCTTGACCTCCTTGCCAAAGATTTGCGCTTCCGGCATCGTCACCCCAGAGCGGGCCAGCAGCTGCTTTACAAACCGCCCCTCCTTCGTGGTGATAATCACCGTATGGGCATCTGACTCTAGCCTTTGCCCCAGATACTCCACCATGCCAGGGTAGAAGCAATGCTGAGCTAGCCAGCTGTCCAGATCGTCACGAATCCACTCGTCGCGGACCCCATCTACCGCCGCTGCTAGCCGCTGGGCGTCGATGTTTTCTGAAGTAATGCGATCGCGGGCAATGGTGGGCCAGTCGGCCAGAATGGCGTCGTTGGGAATATCTAGCAGCAGCGATCGCAGCAGTACCGGCATTTCCCAACCGGTCTCAATCACAGGGCGCAGGGGGTAAAAGCGCTCCGCCAGCCCTTCGGGGGGCATCGTGCTTTTGGGAGACCAAACCTGGCAATAGGCCCGCCAAGACGTCTGGAAATACTCCACTAGGCCGTCGCAAATCACACCATCAAAATCGAGCGCCAGTAGATCGGGGGGCTGTGGGTTAGTCATTATCGTGCTCATCGTCGTAGAACCGGTAAAACAAATAGTCGTCTATGAAGGGATGCTCGTCGGTGACGTGGTGAACAATGCAGCGGTCCACCAGCATCTGCCCAATGGTGACCGCCTGCTCACGGGTGGTTTTCTGAGTCTGCACCAGCCAGGTCACCGCTTCACTGCCCACGAAGCACTGCTTAAACAACCGCAGATGGTAGCGGCGATCGCGGCGGTCAATGCCTCCGGTACTGCGCATTTCCACCACTAGCTCACGAATATCCGACTCTGATAGGCTCTCCTGCTGCCGAATCAACAGCGAGCAGTCTGCTAAGTCCGACAGATCGTCCAGCACATCCATGGGAATGGTGCTGTCGTTGCTTTGATTTGGGACCGGTGAATGGCAGTTCACTGGAGCGCCGCCTCTAGATAGAACGGTCTCAATTGCCTCAACTTGGGATGATGTGTCTTCAGAGCCAGGGGGCAGCCGCAAGTGTACGTCGTGCTGTGGGAAGGGGATCTCGATGTTGTAACGCCGTAGATTCGCTTCCAATAGGTAGTAGAGATCGCTACGCACTTGATTTTGGTGGCGCGGCTCTCGAACCCACACCAGCAGGTCAAAATCAAGGGCACTGTCGCCAAACCCCTGAAACCACAGCTGGGGCTTAGGGAAGCGGAGCACTTCAGGGTGGGTACGGGCCGCTTCTAAAGCTGCTGTGCGTAGCTGCTTGATGGCGGTACCGTAGGCCACACCCAACGGGATATGGAGTCGCGACAGGGGATGGCCGTGGCTCCAGTTGATTACCTTACTTTGAATAAACTCTGAGTTGGGGACAATGATGGTAACTAAGTCTAGGGTGCGAATTTCGGTGCTTCGCGCCCCGATGCGCTCGACGGTCCCTACCAGATCTCCCAAGTTGACAAAGTCTCCTACCTGAATGGGACGCTCCAGTAAAATGATGACGCCGCTGATGAAGTTGTTAGCAACGTTCTGTAGGCCAAAGCCAATCCCGACCCCAAGGACGCTAGCTAAAATAGCTAGGGAGCTGATGTCGACACCCACTGCCTGCAGCAAAACAACGAGCCCTAGGCCAGTCAGAATAACCTGGAGAAATACTGACAGTGCATCCTGTAGAGTTTGCTGTCCGTTTCCCTGTCTGAGCTGTGAGGTCAGGAACAGCGTCAACCCCCGGACAATTAGCCACAGCCCAAGGGCCAGTGCTAGTAGGTTAAGGGTGTCGAGCAGAGAGTACCCTTTCCCTTCTACGGTGAACAGCGGTTCAGTAAAGGTCCGCCCCAGCACCTGTAAGATACGGTAGCGCCAAATGCGAGTTTCTGGAAACTGCTCTGTAATGTAGAAGATAGAAGCCGCCCACAGCCCGAACTGCATCAAAACAACGACAATTTTGACGGCCCACAAGCTACTCTTGCTGCCGCGCTCCCGCCGCACTAGAGATCGCTGCCAGACTCTGATCATTAGCGCTCCAGCGATCGCAGAGGCCGCGGCCACCAAGCTGCTGACGAGGGCACGCTGACGGTAGGGGGGCGATCGCTGGGTGAGCGCCTGGATAAGGGCCGATTCCAATGTGCTAGCCCAAACTCTAGCTTGTTCGCGGTTGTCTACTCCCATCCGCGCATCGGCATCGGTGACGGTAAGTAGGTGGTGGCCCTGAAGCCGGAGGGTGATGAGGCTGTTGCGCTGGGATATCCAGACCCGAGGCGATCGCGGTGAGTCGGTATCCGCCTGGTCCATCACCGCGTCTGCAAGCAGGTCACCGGTAATGTTCGCCCGCCTCTGGGCTGAAAATCCGTCAATGCCTTCTAGAAAAAAGAGCCGTCGACCGTCAAGCATGACCGGGGCGCGATCGCCTTGGGGGCGACCCATATCCACCGGAAGCCAGCCAATGCCTACCACAACTAGCACAAGCCCCAGCAGAGCTGAAACCATGACGTTGGAGTAGGACAGCCTCCAGCTCACGGCGCTTCCCGAAATCGATTCGTGGGCAACCCACGCACATCAGTATTGAGGGCAAATAGATCACCGGAAAAGAAGCTTCGCTCGATCTCGACCTCGCTTAGCCCCACGGAGGCCGTTGTGATATACAGCGTTTGCAGGTCAGGACCACCAAAGGTGCAGGAGGTTGGGCGCTGTACCGGCATATGGATCTGCGCCATCTTCTGGCC
>JBARYO010000402.1:0-1506 GCA_049647905.1 Elainellaceae cyanobacterium
CCTAATAGTAATTTTATTTTTTTCATAAATTAAATTTAAAAATTTACTGGAGAGAGTGTGTTATTTCTCTCTCCGTAAAATTAATGTTTTTATCTTCTTAAATATATCCAACCTGCTTCTGGTTTTCTTTCATTATTGTTAAAGTAAATGGTATAGAAATAAGTTCCTACTGGTAATTTACCTTTGCCAACATTCCATCTTCCATTTGATGTTCCATCAAACCACTCTGGGGTTTGATTTGGATTTCCATTGTGCTCATACTTGTAAACTATATTACCCCATCTATTTACAATTTCCATACTAAAGTTAGGATACAAAACTTCTAAATATTGAATACCTAAAACTTCATTTATTCCATCTCCATTAGGTGTAAATCCTTCTGGTATTGTTAATAAAATAATTGGCTCTGTTGTTACTTGAGCTTGATCATCTTCGTAGAAATCATAATTTCCAGGGGTAGAATCAATATCAAATTCATTAGCTGCTGTTATCTCAGCTACGTTCGTCCAATCTCCTGTTGGTAATGCAATGGCTGTGACTGTTAATGTTGCCGAAGCTTCATTTCCTAAATTTCCAATATTCCATAATCCTGATGTTTCTGTATATGTACCAACTGTTGCTGAATAACTAACAAAACTATAACCTGAAGGTAATAAATCTGTTACTGCTACTCCTGTGGCATCACTTGGACCGTTATTAACTACTTCAATAGTAAACTCAACTTCGGTATCTGCAGCTGGCTCTAATTCATCAACATCTTTTGTTAATTCTAAATCTATAATTGGTATTGGTATTGTTGCCATACAAGCTGAATTATTAGAAAGATTAGGGTCTGTTTGATGTAAGTTACTAATCAAAGTACAGTTTGTATAATCTCCAGATGCATTAACAATAACATCTATCAATAGTACTTCTGTATCTCCATCTAAGATATTACCAACATTCCATAAACCTGTTACTTCACTATATGTACCTCTTGTTGAACTGTAGTTTACAAATGTATAACCTGATGGTAATAAATCCGTAACAACTACTTCACTTGCATCTACATCTCCATTATTGATAAGTCTAATTTCGAAAGTGATTTCTGAACCTACCATTGGTGTAACATTATTTGCAACTACCGTTTTAGTAATACTTAAGTCTACCTCGCTATCTGGAGTTACAGATGCACATCCGTAATCATCTTCTGTAGCATCTCCATTTCCTGGTGTTGAATCTACATCTGTTTCATTGGCTGCAGTAATTTCTGCACAGTTCATATAGTCTCCATTTTCTAAAACAATAACATCAACTAATAAAACTGCTGTATTGTCTTTTTCTATAAATCCAATATTCCATAATCCCGTTAAAGGATCATAAGTACCAATGGTAGAACTATAATTCACATAATCATATCCTGATGGTAATAAATCTGTAACCTGAACTCCTGTTGCCATTGCAGCACCATCATTATAAACTCTAACTTCAAAAGTTACTTGGTTTCCTACTTCTGTTGAAGTAATA
>JBARYO010000403.1:0-3026 GCA_049647905.1 Elainellaceae cyanobacterium
GAGATGGCTGGCTGTTTAGACGTATTTGGTGGACGGGCCATCTGCGGCCTCCCTTAGCTCGACACTTTTCATGGTCGAGGGAGGCGATTCCTTGCGGAAAGCTTCGCTAACGCACTACAGGTCGCACTTGTGTATGACTGGGGTATGACTTTAAGTTGGGGGCCATAGAACGCTATGGCCTATTGTAAATTTGAATCTATCGGTCTAAATGGCAGAATAGAATTAGATTGCTTAGCACCCATTCCCTATGCCAGAACTCACCACAATAAATCGCTGGTCAGTGCGCGACTATCACCGTATGAGCGAGGTGGGGATGCTTGGTGCAGATGAGCGGACAGAACTACTCGACGGACAGATCACGCTGATGGCCCCCAAGGGAACGCCTCACGTTACGGCCCTGCACCTGTTGGCAAACACGCTTCGGAGCCAACTGGGTGATACGGCACTGGTACGCACGCAAGACCCGGTCTGCCTCAGCGATTTCTCAGAACCTGAGCCCGATTTGGCGGTGGTGCGCGGAAGTATTTTGGACTACGCCGAAGCGCACCCTCGCCCCGAGCAAATTGATTTGATCGTAGAGGTTGCCGATTCGACGCTGAAGCAGGACTGCGAGGTCAAAGATAAGCTCTACGCGCAAGCTGGCATTGCTGATTACTGGGTACTAGACCTCAAAAACCGCCAGCTTCACCTTTTTCAAGACCCATCCCCCGACGGCTACCGTCGCCATCTGATTCTCGCTGAACCTAATCAGGCGTCGCCATTAGCCTTTCCCAACGTGATGCTATCGCTCTCCGCTGTCCTGCCTCCAAGTACGTCCCCCAATACACCTCAAGATTGACGCTATGGCGCTGTCACCGCCCTCGAGCCAAGCGATCGCCGATAACCTATTGTCTATGCCGATACATGCCCCGCACGCAGGTTGAAATCGTGTTTGAGCCACCTCAAGCTGAGGAAGGTTAATTCTATACTGGTCGTAATCGTTGGAGCGACAATGTCTACGGCCTCGCGATCGCGAGCGCAGCGTCATGGTTCAAAACATTCCCGCACCAGATCCAGACATCTCCAATCTCGTCCTTGAAGACGATACTCCCGTGGATAATCTGCCGTCTGCCAAACAACAGCGACTCCTTGTCGAGCCACTGTACAGCACCAATCCCATCTCGCCACCGTTTCTCGCAGATGCTAACGTTGGCCTGTTCTACGCCGTCAAGCAGCCTCCCATCGTCCCTGATGTCTTTTTAAGCCTCGGCGTCCAGGTCCCCTCCGACTGGAGCCGCAAGGAAAACCGGTCTTACTTCTTTTGGGAGTTTGGTAAGCCCCCCGAGGTGGTAATCGAGATTGTTTCTAACCGGGATGGGGAGGAGCTCAGCCGCAAACTGCGGGACTACGCCCAAATTGGTGTGGCCTACTACGTGGTGTTTGACCCGCTGCTGCAGCTTCAGGCCCCAGAACTAATGAATGGGAAACTGGTGCGGGTCTTTGGCCTGACTGTAGGGCGCTACCGGGAGCTAGCAGAGCCCTGTTGGCTCGAAACGGTAGGGTTGGGTCTAACGCTGTGGGAAGGTGAGTATGAGCAGGTCTCAGGGCAGTGGCTGCGGTGGTGCGACCAGCAGGGCATCATAATTTCTACGGGTGCAGAGGACCGAGACCAGCAGCGGCAGCGAGCGGAGCGGCTGGCAGAAAAGCTGCGTTCTCTCGGGGTTGACCCCAGTGAATTGGAGCGTTAGTGGATTTTCGGGCACTGTTTTCACGGTGGCTGGGCCTACCTTAACGTGGCTTTGCGGCGCTCTGGGCAATAGTCCGGACAATTTTCTAGGCGATCGCTGAAACCCTTGATTTCTCGTTCGCTCAACTATCGTAAGAGAGGGCTAAAACCCTCATTCTCTCGTTGATCATCAAAAACTGTCCGGAGTGTTGTCTGGGCAAAGTAAAATTTAAACTTGCTAGGGTCAGGTGAACACGGCCTGGCGGGCGCTGGTCATGGAAATCTGTGGTGGTTGAGGGCGGCAAAGACTTTGTGGAAGCACATCACCTTTGCAAGTGACGCCAAAAAGCCCACTCTTCGAGAAGAGCAAAGCTCTAAGTCCCCCAACCTCTTCTCATCCAGTTAAACACAAGCTCATCAACAGATTCAGCCTATCCGCAACAGGGCAACCCCGCTCCTAAAAACTTCAACATCACATCAAGGCTAGACCAGTCCAGCCCCAAGCCCTCACCCCCCATAACCCCAAGGGCACCCTAAAACTGTCCTTCAATTCAAATCTGACACCCAAGGTACGATGCCCACCATCAATTCAATCAGCGCCACCCTCACCCCCGAAGACCAGCAGCAAATCGCCTCGGCCATCGCCACCATCCGCGATACGCTCCCCTTTTTGCTCAACCTCTCCCCCAGCCAGCGCCGCGAGCTGCCCAAAATGCGCGACAAAAGCCGCGCCTTCGTCCAAAATGCCCTCACCGTCGCCCGCCAAAACCCCGACATCCTGCCCCGCTCGTTCGACTTCGAGGAAATGGAGCGAGACGTCGCCCTATTTGAGGCGATCGCTCCCTTGCTGCTCTCCGTCGCCCAACTGCACGAGCTGCTGGACGATACCCTGCTAGCCGTGGGTAGCGAGTCCTACACCGCAGCCCTCAAGGTCTACAACTACACCAAGGTCAGCGGCCAAATGGACGGCCTCGACGCTGCCATGCGGGAGATGGGCCAGCGGTTCACGCGATCGCCCAGGGCGAGCTCACAGGGGCAAACGCAAGACGACTAGGCTTCCGCAGGGTGCATGAATTGAATATTATCTGCGTCCTTAGAGTATTCTGGGGGCGCTTTTTAGTTATTAAGCTCGACGGGCGGAGCTCTGGGCGTGGCAGGCGAGGCTCTAGGCTCGATAAGAGAGGCTGTAAGCTCGGGAAGCCGAGTCCCTGTGCTCGACGGGTGAGGTTCGTTACCTGGCATTCGAGGGTTTGGGCTCGGACCACGACCCTCTAGGCTCGGCGAACGGGGCTCAAAGCTCGGGCGGTGAGGTTCTATGCTC
>JBARYO010000404.1:0-5066 GCA_049647905.1 Elainellaceae cyanobacterium
GTAGACGCACCATCCCCCCCAGTGCCGCAGGTGTCGATCAACGGCGTTGGAAAGTTAGCGATCGTTTTAGGCTGAGACTGACCTTGCAGCACCTGCGCCATGCCCGCTAGCTCTGCGGGCGAAACATTCTTCGCTTGGATAGCGGCGAGGATAGCACCGGAAAGTACGGGGGGAATAGATTCGGTCAGCCAGCCTTGCATCAAGGTCGAGGCTTGCTCTAGGCTAAGGGATTCCTGATCGAGCAGCTGCTGTAGGAGGCTGGACCAATCGTAGGCGTTGAGATCGGGAGAAGCGGTCGAAGACATGGCTATTATCGCTAGAACTGATAAAAATAGTAGCGTCTATCTGGAACCGGACAATCTAGATAAGCGGCTGGCCACGAGTAAATGGTGTTGGGGATTGCCCCCCGCCGAGGGGCAACCCCCCAAGCAGCGTCGTTTATTTATGGCCCCTTACCTACCCACAGCAGACTGCAAGACCTCTGTTTTGCCCAGAGTGGTATTATTCGCCCATACGGGTCGAGCCACTTGGCGCAATGCCCGTTGCTCTTATCTCTTCACTTCGGCATGAAATTTTTTGAGAAGCCCGGCCCTGAACTGGGCGACCGCACCCCACCTGGACAGTTCCTCACGAAGGGATTTCCCGTCTTGACCTATGGTCCTACGCCTCCCGTGGACAAAGCCACTTGGCAGCTAAAGGTGTGGGGTAGCGCAACAGCCACGACCTTTAGCTGGGATGAGGTGATGGCGCTGCCCCAGAGCGAGTTCACCCAAGATTTTCACTGCGTCACCCGCTGGTCCAAGCTGGATGTAACCTGGCGCGGTATTAAGGTCACGGACGTCATGGCGCAGCTAGCAGTGCAGCCCAGCGCCAGCCATGTGATGCTGCACTGCTATGGCGACTACACCACTAATCTGCCCTTGGATGACTTTGTCCGAGAAGAGAACTTTTTTGCCTATGAACTGGACGGTGAGCCTCTGCCTCCAGATCACGGCGGCCCAATGCGCGTCGTCGTCCCCCATCTCTATGCCTGGAAGAGCGCCAAATGGATCAGCGGGCTGGAGTTTTTGGACGAGGAAGAGCTAGGCTTTTGGGAGCGCAATGGCTACCATCGTCGGGGCGACCCCTGGAATGAGGAGCGATACGCAGGGCGGTAATAGTTAAATGGCTCTTTGACCCTACCGACGCACGTTGCCCCCCGCGCATCATCATTACCGACAGCCCAAGCTATCCCGCGTCGAAACGCCGGTCTCGGTATTCGTTCCCGATGCCGTTTCGCACAGTACCTTAGTCCAGTAGCGATCCAAAATTGCATCCGAAAAATCAGCACCGTCTGCTTTGACATTGTTGAAGGTGCTGCTGCTCAGCATGGCATCGACGAATACTGCATTACTCAAATCCGCCTCGTCAAAGTTGACGCGGTCCGCGAACGCTTGAGTAAAGTTGGCATCCGCTAAATTAGCGCCGATAAAAGAGGCTTTGGTCAAAATAGTGGCGGTCAGATTCGTCCCCTCAAAGTTTGCACCTCGAATCTCGGCACCCGCCAACGAGGTGCCCTCTAAATTCTTATGGGAAAAATCTTGAAACTTGAGGTCGCTGAGGGTGTAGTTAATCTGGTTGTCCTGCGATAGGGCAGGTTGGGGGCCGATGCTCCACAGCCCAACGGTCAGCATCAGTCCGGCAAAAATGGCTCCTGCAGCCTTCACCCAGCGGTTTAACATAGCTCTTTACTTAATCGACGTGTTGAGAGTTTAGCACTGTGCGTCCCTCACGCCACGCCCCCCAAAGGTTACCCCGCAGCAAGAAGGCAACCGCATGGAGCGATCGCAGCTCGGTGGAGTCTGGGGCCAAAGCAACCGCCGTTTGCAGCGATCGCTCTGCGGCTATGGGATGAAGGGCGTAGAGGTGCACAAACCCAAGGTAGCCATGGGCATAGGGGTTCTGGCCGTCCAGCTGAGTCACCTGCTCCAAGGCCGCGATCGCCCCAGGCCCATCTCGCTGCAGCACCCGCGCTAGTACCAAGCCGTAAAGCCAATCAAGATGGGGGTCCTGGGTCAAGCGATAGGACAGGCTCACCTCGGCATCCTGTAGATAGCGCTGGACGGGATCGTAGAGGCTAAGGCGTCCCACTTGGTCAAAGACAGGTTCTAGGGCATCAGGCCCGAGGGGCAAAGCCTGGGCCAAAAGCTGCAGCTGCGTCACGGCAGTCAACGCTGGAGCCTCCGGCATGGGCGCTTTTGCCCCAGCAGACTCATCGCTGTTGGCGGGAGCAGCCACCTGCAGGACCTGATCTGATGGCTGCAAATCGTAGGTCTGACCGGTCACCCGATTGAGATAAGTAGCCACAAGCTGGTAACGCCCTGGAGAAAGATTTGGCGGCGGCAGCATGGCGGTATGCTCCACCACTTCGACCCCCTGCAGGGGATCAAGGCTGGTGGGGGCTAACACCGTCTGCTTGCCTTGAATCGGCAACGGATGCAGCCGACCTAAGCCAATACTGTGGTCGTGGGGCCAGCCCAGGGTGCCGTCGTGCCGCCAGCTCAAAATCACAACACCGTCATGCAGCGCCTGCCATGGCCCTTGCCAGCGGTAGGTCACTGGGGTGGGCTGACCCGGCATAACCTGAGGTGGCACGGTGAGTTCGGCCAGCTGCACGGATTCGGTTGAGACACCCTCTAGGGATCGCACCACCACCGGAAGCTGCCGCCGCCGCCAGAGGTCTAGTCGGCTGCCATCGGGCAAGATCCAGCGGCGCTGACGCCGGAATTCGGGCCGCAGGAGTCGCACCATTTTGACCTGACGGCGGCGGGCTTTGGCGTCGTGGTAGCGAAGCTGGGGGCGAGTGACGCTAATAAACCAATCGAACGCGCTCACGTCCTGCTGTAGATGCTCCTGGCTTTTCCCTGCTCGGCGAGCATAGACGCGGAAGTCAGCCCGGTTGCCGTAGTAGGTTAAATTATGCTGATTGACCTCCGGTGTAGAGGGCAAGATCCCTACGTTCACCACTTGGTAGGGCTGCGATCGCACAATTTCATCGACAATCTCAGCATGGGGGTACGGCTCACCGCGATAGGGACCATGGGCTGCTCCCGGCGTTAAGGGCGAGACGACCTGCTGCAGGCCACTGCCGCCAAACAAATTCACCAGCATTATCCCTGCGGCTAAGCCTACCGTTCCCCAGCGCAGCCAGCGGGGCAGCTGGGTCAAGCCATAGGCCAGCAGAATACCCAGCACCGGTAGCCAGGGCATCACGTAGCGGACGTCTTTGTTGGCGATCGCCGACCAAATAATGTAGCTGCCCCCTAAAAACAACCCTAGCCACCCCAGGGATCGCGCCTCCTGGAGGGTGATGCGCCGCGCGGCCACCGCTAGCAGCAGACCGGCCAGGGGCAGCAGCAACAGCGGAAAGGACACCATTTGGGGCAGGCGCAGCCAGTAAAATAGCCACCCCGCTAGCGTGGCAGCCGACGGGTCGCCTTCAATGGCGGCAGATCGCGTGTTGGCGCTGAAGGCCGCGCTCACCTGAAAAAAACAATTCCTTGTCGCCCAGGGCAGCAGCAGCAGTACAGCAATGCTCCCGCTCACGGCAATCTGCCCCAGCCGACTCCACTGCCGCTGCCATAGCCGTGAGGCCACCAGCCACAGCACAGGAACCGCTAGAAACAGCAGCGCCGTCTGCTTGGCCAAAAAGGCAAACCCCAAGCAAAGACCAAACGCGATCGCCCATTGCCACTGTGCCGCGCCGCGCTTTGCATCCCGCCACCGTGTCAGCGCCCACAGCGCCAGGGCCACCAGCACCGTCAAGGGATAGTCCATGTAGTACTCGGTGCGGGTGCCGTAGAGCTGGGGCATGAGCAGGCTGACGCCAGCGGCCCACAGCCCCACCCCAGGAGAAAAGAGATGCCGCCCCAATTGGGACACCGCCACCAGCAGCACCAGGGTATACAGCCCGTTCACTAGCACAGCCGCATCGGGAAAGCGCCCCAGTAGGGCAATGAGCGGCGCGGTGGAGATATACAGCAGCGGCGGGTATTTGGAAGAGAGGGTCCAAAAGCTATTCCACCAGTCAGACGTCCCCTGCATCTGCCGCAGGGTCCACCAGTAGTTCAGCGCCCCAATGTGGTGGTCTGCCGGATCCCACGAGGGAACGGCCTGGTCCAGCCAGAGCCATGTCCCATCCATACCAAAACTCAGCAGCCAGAGACCACCAAGGGCAGCAGGATATATCCAAACGAAGCGCACAGATTGAATCACAGAAGGCGGACCAGTTGCCGTGAAGGTCTGTCCCATTCTGCCACTTGGCCATCCCCTTTTTGCGATCGCGTTTGGCGCGCTTTGGAGCCCGCTCTCCTGGTTGCGATCGCATGTTGGCCGACGCCAATCTACGCTACTGCTGGACGGCCATAGCGCTCTGCTGGCCCCGAAGCGCTAAATATAGGGTCTTCGGTATATGTACTTTTAATACGAGTTGCCTAGTTTCCAGATCCAATACGCCATATGTTGCGTGTAATCAGGTAAAATGGCTCAAGATACAGGTGTTTATACAAACTTCTAGCATAGCTATCAGCCCAGCGCATAAGCATACTGGCATTGGCCTACCGAAGCAGGATAAATCGCGCTGATAGTGCTGTTCAACCCAGTCACTTGTACATTGGTTTTCTTTCGACGTTGAGCAATCTACCTAAATGCTTCTTAGCATTTAGGTTTTAATGGCAAGCTTCTCCGAGAAGCATTCGGGGTCCTGCGCTCAGCTTCCGCTATTTGTGCTCAAGAACAAGACTAACGGCTATCTGCAGGCCACCCTGCATCGTGTGCTTCGTATGATAGCTCTCAATGTCGCTGGTCTACAGGCCAGCGCAACTGCGCATAATTCACTTCCTACAACAAGGCGAAAAACGAATGACTTATCAAGAGCGACTAAACCCCTGGGTAGTTCAGCAGCAGTCTGACTCGCCCCAGGTCTGGGCTAGATTCAGACGCCCGGTTGATGCCGAGTCCTACCGCACCGTTTTGCAAGCTCAGCATCCCCACATCGAGTTTGCCGTTGCCTTTACCGCTAATGGCGT
>JBARYO010000405.1:0-3493 GCA_049647905.1 Elainellaceae cyanobacterium
ATATCCGCGCCATCGATTTCTCTGCCAATATGATTGCGATCGCCCAAGACAAAGCCAAGGCCGAGCACATTGATAATGTGACCTTTGAACAAGCCACCATTGAAGATCTGGACATTCCGGATCAAAGCCTGGATGCGGTGCTGGGGCTCAGCATTCTGCACCTGCTAGAAGATAAGGATGCCGCGATCGCTCGGGTCTACCAAATGCTCAAACCGGGCGGTATCTTTGTCACCAGTACCGCCTGCATAGGAGACACCATGAGCTGGTTTAAGCTGATCGTGCCCATTGGCCGATTCCTCGGCTTTTTCCCCTTCGTCGCCGTCTTCACCACGCAAGAGTTGGCAGACAGCTTAACCCAGGCCGGGTTTGAACTGGATTACCAATGGCAACCGAGCAAGGGCAAGGCGATGTTTATTGTGGCAAAAAAGCCTGCATAAACCACCATGAATACTCTAAATCTAGTGCTGGATCACGTCTTTATACTGGTTGAGCCGGAAGCTAAAGTAGCTGACCGGCTGCTCGAACACGGCTTTCGAGAAGGTCCGAGAAACACCCATCCTGGTCAGGGCACTGCCAACCGTCGGTTTTACTTTGCCAATGGCATGCTGGAGTTTATCTGGGTGCAGGATGCCGACGAAGCGAGAAATGGGCCAGGTCGAAGCCTACACTTTGCTGAGCGAGCCGAAGATCCCATCGCCTCGCCGTTCGGCACCATTTTTGTGCCAGGAAAAGACAATGCCAGTCCCGATCTGCCTTTCCCTGGCTGGCATTACCAACCGGCTTACTTTCCACCACCCAGAGGCTTCCATGTAGGCGCAAATTCCCACAATATTGCGGAACCGCTCTGTTTCTATTTCCCGTTCCAGGAGCCGGGGGTTCCCAGACCACAGCCTAACCGCAACCCTCAGATGATTAGTGAGGTCATGATTTCCACGCCTTCGACGGATACCGAAGGGGTGTTGGAGCTGGCTTCACAAGCTGATCGCCTCTCAATGCGATCGGGCAAAGAACATCTCATGGAAATCACGTTGAATCATCACGACTCAGGGCGTACGGAAGATTATCGCCCTGCAATGCCGCTAATCCTGCGTTGGTAGACGTCGCCCCTACTTTCCACTAATTGAACTGAATCCACGAAGCTGATAGCCCTCTGCAATTAGAGGGTCGATTTAACCATGCCGTTAAATACCACAATCCCCACATTAGACCGCTGGAGAACCGCTCCTACTATCGACACCCTGCGCGCGATCTACGATCCATCGGCCCATCAGTGGCACGACAATTTGGCCCATCTGGGTCAGCTTCACGACTATCAGCTGCTGTTCAAAAGTCAGGCCGTGCGCGCCCACTTGAGGCAGCTTGACCAGACATCGCAAATTCTCGACTGTGGGGTAGGAACAGGAGCCTTTAGTCTTGCTCTTCTAGAAAGTATTAGTCAGCCAGCTCATGTCTCTGGCGTTGATATTTCTTACCCTATGTTGACCCAGGCTCGGCAGACGCTGAAAAATCGCTGCACGACTCTCGATTTGAGATGCGGGGATATTAGGCGCTTGCCCTTTGCCGATGAATCCTTCGACGCGGCCATATTTGCCCATGTTTTAGAGCACATGGCCGAACCCGTAGAAACGCTGCGTGAGATGGTCCGAGTCCTGAAACCGGGTGCCCCTCTAATTTGCTCAGTAACTCTCAAAGGACTGGGTCAAGTCCTCATGTCCCTGCGCTGGAAAAATCGAGGATACACCTCCCATCAGCTGGACGCTTTCCTGCAAGTAACAGGACTTGAGGCGGTGACGTCGTTTGCCTATGGCGCTGGCTGGTCGAAATGGATGTGCATCGCCACGATCGGTGTTAAACCAGGGATAGCGATCAAAGCATTATGAAAGCCACCGTACTAACCCGATACGGATCTGCCGACGATCTGGAACTTACAGACGTTGAAAAACCAGCTCCAAAGGCGGGGGACATTTTAATCAAAGGACAAACGGTATTGATCAATTCCCCCAGCTTTTAGCGGTTCTGTCAGGTCACTTCACGTTTAGACACACCGTCATCAACAGAGCGTTCAAGGTATGTCATTCAAAAGGTTCATTGCCATTGCCTCTTGCCTTTGGGCGCTATCATGTACCCCTACTCAAAGGCAAGAGGCTGAGCAGCCGACAGCGATTTTCCACGCCTTCAACCAGCCCTACAGCGACGTCAGCGCCTTTGTTTGCACCTTGGCCAGCCAGGGATACTCCCACGTCCAGATTTCCCCCGCCCAAAAGTCGAACCCTGGCAGCGAGTGGTGGAAGCGCTACCAGCCCGTAGACCTGAGCGTGATTGAAGGGCTAGGCACAGAGGACGACCTACAGCAGCTGATTGACCAGGCCCAGAGCTGCGGCGTCAAAATCATCGCCGATGTCGTGCTCAACCAAATGGCCAATCTCGATGGGGACGATGGGTTTGAAGACCTAACCCAATACCCCAACCTATCCCCCAGGGACTTCAACACCGTTGCCGACAACCTGGGTCAGAAGCCCTGCGACATCAACTACAGCGACGGCAACCGCACCACAGAAATAGACTGCTGGCTTGGGGGGCTACCCGACCTAAAGTTCACTGAGAATGTGAAGACTATTCAAAAGGCGTATCTCAAGCGGCTGTTGGACTTGGGAATAGCAGGCTTTCGGTTTGACGCTGCCAAGCATATGCCCGCAGCGGTGCTGGATGAGTACATAAACTTCGTTGACCAAGAGAGCGGGGGCACCGCTTGGAGTTACCTGGAGGTGATTCAGGACAGCGATACCCACGCCGAGGACTATAACGCGATCGCCCCTGTGTCAGACTTTCTCATCTACAACGCTGTGAAAGAGGCGTTTGCCTTTGGCGGAGATTTGCGATCGCTACCTCCCAACGCTGTCGATGACCCCACCAGCGTCACCTTCGGCCAAAATCACGATACGATCGCGGCTCTGAACACCCATGCCATCAATCCTTACAGCGACATCACAGATGCCTACCTCGCTGCTGCCTACGTTCTAGCCCGTCAGAATGGGACGCCGCTTGTCTTTAACGAAGACAGCTTGAAGGCTCCGTTTGTCCCGTTTGGGGTCAAATTTCGCCAAACGATGGGGCAACGACAGGCAGAGGGCAAGAGCACGGCAGAAACCATTCTCAGGGTGATCGACAGCCCCACAGTTGTCTTTATGGAGCGGGGCGCAGAAGGCTTTTTTGTTGCGAACAAGGGGATAGGCAAGCTAGACCTATCGACGCTGGATCTAACGCTGAGTAACCTAGAGGGGTGCTACCAGGAGCTGCGCAATGACTTTACCGTTGCCATTGAGTACACCGTAAATTAAGTTTACTGGCATCTTTTCTTCAGGCTGTAGTTTCCGTAAACTCATCAGAGAAGAGTGGAGAGAAGCGATGCGAAAAGAGCCATTTGAACTCACTGAAGGGGATCGCAGCTACCTTGAGCAGCTTCTGCGCAAAGGGCAGATGGGAGTACGCCAGT
>JBARYO010000406.1:0-2761 GCA_049647905.1 Elainellaceae cyanobacterium
GCCGAGCTGACGGCGGTCGAGCAAAACGCCTGCCCCGGGGCGGGCTCCTGCGGCGGCATGTTCACCGCCAACACCATGTCGTCGGCCTTTGAGGCCATGGGCATGAGCCTGATGTATTCCTCCACCATGGCGGCTGAGGATGCCGAGAAGCTAGAGAGCACAGAGAAATCCGCCTATGTGCTGCTAGACGCCATCCGCGATCAGCGGCTGCCCCGCGACATCATCACCCGCAAATCTATTGAGAACGCCCTGTCGGTGATTATGGCGGTGGGGGGCTCCACCAACGCCGTACTGCACTTCTTGGCGATCGCCCACACGGCCCACGTGCCCCTCGTCCTTGACGATATCGAGACCATTCGGGCGCGGGTGCCGGTGCTCTGCGACCTCAAGCCTTCGGGTCGCTATGTTGCCACAGACCTGCACAAAGCAGGCGGCATCCCCCAGGTGATGAAAATGCTGCTGGCCCACGGCCTGCTCCACGGCGATTGCATGACCATCAACGGCCAAACCATCGGCGAAATCTTAGCCGATATCCCCGAAGCGCCCCGCGCCGACCAAGATGTGATTCGCCCTTGGGACAACCCCATGTATCCCGCCGGACACCTCGGCATCCTCAAGGGTAACCTGGCTTCCGAGGGGGCAGTGGCAAAGCTCACCGGCATCAAGCAGCGCAGCATCACCGGCCCGGCCCGCGTGTTTGAATCTGAGGAGGACTGCTTGGCAGCGATTTTAGACGGCAAGATCGTAGCTGGAGACGTGGTCGTGGTGCGCTATGAAGGGCCGAAGGGTGGCCCCGGCATGCGGGAAATGCTGGCCCCAACTTCTGCCATCATCGGCGCAGGACTGGGCGATTCGGTGGGCCTAATCACAGACGGGCGCTTCTCTGGGGGCACCTACGGCATGGTGGTGGGCCATGTGGCCCCAGAGGCTGCCGTGGGCGGGGCGATCGCCTTGGTCAAAGACGGCGACGCTATTACTATTGATGCCGACGAGCGGCGGCTGCACCTAGAGGTGTCTGACGAGGAGCTGGGCCAGCGCCGGGCACAGTGGCAGCCCCCCACTCCCCGCTACACCCGAGGCGTTCTCGCGAAGTACGCCAAGCTGGTGTCCTCCAGCAGCGTCGGGGCCGTCACCGATCGAGATCTGTAGAAACCGCTGTGGATAGGGTATAACCGCACTAAGGGGCGTGGCGTGCAGTGCCCCCTACCTAATACAAACCATCCTACCGATACCTACCCGAAGGTATTTCCCAGAATCCCCCGCTGGCGTAACGTAGGTAATTGAGTCACCTGAGGTAACACTGTGCTACTGACAAAAGGGTTTGAGGTCGAAGTCTACACCGGTACCCCTGACGGGCAGGTCGTAGGTCTATCTGACCGTATCGTCTCGGACCTCAGTGGCTTTGTCCGGGAGCCTGACAGCCGCAACGTTGAGTACACCACTGCTCCCTTCTGTCGCTACGAGCGCCTCTTGTGCGAGCTAGTGCAGCCTCGGGTAAAGCTGCGGAAGTATCTCAAGAGTTTAGGCGACTACACTCTGATTCCTGGTAGCACCTTGTCCCTAGGCGGCAGCGATCGCTTCCACCGCTCTGACCCCAACAATCCTTACCACGACTACATCGAGCAGACCTACGGCACCTCAGTGGTGACCGCCAGCATCCACATCAACATCGGCATTGACGACCCAGAGGTGCTGATGCGGGCCTGCCGTCTGGTGCGGGTGGAAGCGCCCCTGTATCTCGCCCTCAGCGCATCGTCTCCGTTTTTAAACAGCGAGCCAACAGGCCACCACTCCACTCGCTGGTACACCTTCCCGAAGACCCCGGCCCACGTGCCGCTGTTTGAAAGTCACCGTCATTATATAGAGTGGACCGAAGCGCAGCTTGCCGCTGGCACCATGCAAAACGTTCGCCACCTGTGGGACTCGGTGCGCCCCAATGGCGATCGCCGCCCCTACCAGCTCAACCGCCTCGAACTGAGAATTTGCGACCTAGTCACTGACCCCATCTCCCTACTAGCGATTACGGCGCTGCTAGAAGCGCGCATCATGCAGGCGATCGCCTCGCCTGGCCTCGACCCCCTCCAGGCCAGCCAGCTCCCTAGCACTAGCCGCGCTGAGGACTTAGTCACGCTGACCAACGACAACGAGCGAGCGGCAGCCCATGCTAGCCTCAACGCGCAGATGCGCCATTGGCATGACGGCCAGCCTATCAGCGCCCATGACTGGATTCAATCGCTTTACCAACAGGTGTGGCCTACTGCTAAATCGGCAGGAATCGGCTGCTTTTTGTTGCCGATTCAGCGTATTCTCCAGCAGGGCAACGAGGCTCAGCAGTGGCTTAAGCAACATGAGCACCTCGCCAGCACCCAAGCCGTTCTGCAGAATGGCATAGAGGCCATGATTGTGCAGGAAAACATGCTAGAAAATGAACTCTGTCAGCCCCTTGTGGCATAAATTTTGTCTTAGTCTGCAGGCGATATCGCCTATATTTGCGGCTCTACAGAATAAAGCAGCTTCCTAAACATGCTTTATTCTGCACAATATTTAGGGAATTAAAAAAAGTTCCCCGGTTTATTAAAAATTTGTATGTCCGGATAGGTCTTCCGCCCTGCTATGCCTCGTATCGTTTTGGTCCATCCAGAAATTCCGCCCAACACTGGCAATATTGCCCGCACCTGTGCCGCAACAGGAACCGCGCTTCACCTTGTCGGACCACTGGGGTTTGAGCTGAGCGATCGCTACCTCAAGCGGGCAGGTCTGG
>JBARYO010000407.1:0-2058 GCA_049647905.1 Elainellaceae cyanobacterium
ACTGACCCGGCGGCAGTTTGATGAGAGCTTCGTAGTCCATGATGCACCTGGTAAATAGTCCTATTGCAGACCATTATCTCTATTCGTGCAAGAGGTCTACTGTATACCTAGATAAGTCGTTAGCTAAGTGGCTGGCCATAAGTAAAAGGTGCCGGGGGGCGAACCCCAGCACCATTAACTTATGGCCCCTTACTTATCTACTCCATCGCGTGAACCAGGACAAGATAAGGTCCTCTTTACCGCATCTGCCAATATTTCCAGGCGGCATAGGCCATGGTCACCACGCCTGTAATAATGGCGCTCTCATCCACCTCAAATTTTGGGTGGTGCAATGGATAATTGGGGCGATCGCTAAAACCCACCCCCAACCGAAACATCGTGCCCGGCACGTGGTCTAAGTACAGGGCAAAATCCTCTGCACCCAAGGATGGCTCCGGCAGCATCAGTACGCCATCATCCCCCCAAGCCTCACGGGCCGAGGCCTCGATGATCTGTGTCAGGAAGTAATCGTTCTGCACCGACGGCACCCCCTTTCGGTAGGTCATTTTGTACTCTACGCCGTAGGTGGCGCAGATCCCCGCCACAATAGTCTCAATCCACTGGGGCAGAGCGGCGCTGGTTTCAGGATGGAGCGATCGCACCGTTCCCGTCAGGCGCACCTGATCCGCGATTACGTTGGGAGCGCGACCGCCGCTGATCTGGCCAAAGGTGAGGACAACGGGCCGCAGCGGATTTTGGGTCCGGCTGATGGCCTGCTGCAGGGTTGTCACAACCTGGGCCGCAATCCAAATCGCATCTTTCGCCTCGTGGGGCCGCGCGCCATGACCCGACTCCCCCAGAATTATCAGCTCAATATCATCTGCTGCTGCCGTTAATGCCCCATAGCGGATACCCACTACCCCAGCTTGAATTGAGGGAAAGGTATGCACGCTGAAGATGGCATTCACATCCCGCAGGACGTCATCCTCAATCATCCAGGCTGCGCCTTGGGCCGTTTCTTCCGCAGGCTGAAACAGAAAGCGGGTTGAGCCAGGGAGATGCTCGATAATTTGAGACAGCACCATAGCAGTGCCAAGGCCGACGGTAGTGTGAACATCATGGCCGCAGGCATGCATGATACCGGGCTGTTGGGACGCGAAGGCAAGGTCGGTGCGCTCGCTGATAGGTAGGGCATCCATATCGGTGCGGATGGCTAACCAGCGCTCGTCATCTTGCCGGGGAATTTCGCCGACAACGCCAGTTTTACCCACAAGCTCTTGTACCCGCAGCCCGCAGGAGGAGAGCACACCCGCAACGTAGGCAGCGGTTTTATATTCCTGGCCGCTGAGTTCGGGATGGCTATGAAGGTGGTGACGAATTTCGGTGAGGCGTGGGGCCAGGCTGCTGGCGATATCTTGGATTTTGGAGAGCATAGTATGGGGTAAGTCGACAAGAGATAGAGGCAATTGTGGCTGGCGCACAGTTGTACCTCCATCATACGCAGCGGTTTTATAGGTGCAATAGGACGATAAAAAAGGCCAGCTCTCTTTATGTGAAAGCTGGCCAGTAAGCTACAGGTTGTCTACCACGGAATAGGGAAAGCAGGTTTCTTGAAAAGGCAGATAGCCTTTACCTTGCTCCGGGCTTAGACGAAGTCAACTGAGGGGATGAGCCCGAGACCCGCCCCACCTTTCACCACAGCAATCAGGTCACCGTAGTAGCTGATTTGGGCATCGCCATTGACCATGTCCGTCACCCCATAGTTAAGGTAAGAGCCGAAAACATCAATCTTGTCTCCTTCCGCGAAGTTGAAGTCGGTGATGGTGGCATAGCCTACACCCTGGTAGTAAGAGCCGAAGCTGTCGCCCAGAACAAAGGTGTCAGCGCCATAGCCACCGGTCAAGGTATCGTACTCACCAAAGGTACCACCGTAGCCGTTGATGTAGTCGCTGCCGCTACCGCCGTTGAGGAAGTCACTGCCGCTACCGCCCAGCAAAGTATCGTGACCCGACCCACCGAGCAGGGTATCGTTGCCAGACCAGCCGCTGAGGTAATCGTTGCCGCTGTCGCCGCTGAGGT
>JBARYO010000408.1:0-8592 GCA_049647905.1 Elainellaceae cyanobacterium
CCCTTACCAAGGGGGACGGCGACAGCCGGGGGGAGTTCAATAGGGGCATCTCTACATTCATTCGGTATAAGACCAACAGTCTTGCTGATTTGTGGCATGACTCCTGTATGGACGTGGCAATGCCATAGTCCTAAAACTCTCCGAAGGGCGTCAGCGTTACAATCATTTCGCTGACGTAAGGATCGAGGCTATCAAAGCCTTGGTTGGTTGAGGCATAGGGGGTTTCCCCAATCACCGCTTGATACGCTTGGGGGTATGCCTCTGCGGCCCCTTGGTCAATCGCCAGCCGCAAAATCAGGGTGCCATCATACTGGGCAACCCGGCTATTATTCAGCAAAACCGTACCACCGTAGTCCCAGCCAAAGCCATAGATTTCAAAGGTGCCAGCAACTTGCTGCAGCTCATCCAAGGGCATCCCCACGTGAATGCCTTCCGGCGTTTGCCACATTGGCCCTAGCTCACGGACTTCCTGGACACGGGATTGAGTCGAATCGACCCACAATATACTCAAGGTTTCGTCATCACTCAGGGTGATTTCAGTGCCCGCTTCGGTCAACCCTTCGCCGACATCAACTGCTGTATCGGTTAGCCGCTCTTCACCGAATAGATCCGCAAGATCTTGGCGACTCGTGGTTGGGGTGATAGGGCCGACATGCTCACCGGGAACAACAGTCGTATCGAGATTCTGAATTCCCGCTGGTGCCCCTAGCTGTGGCGCTGGCGCATCGTCTTTGGTGGCTATAGATTCCTCAGCAGCAGGTGGATCTGAGGCTACATCAGCGGTATTGTTCGACGAGGATAGATCGCTGCACCCAGCCGCAAAGAAACCGGCGAGGACAACTAGGGATAGGGAGGCTCGTAGTGAAGTCATTGGTTTATGCCCTTGGAAATAACGCCGCGGCTCGGTTCAGTCTTGACCAGACCCAGGCCCAGGGCCGAGGAGCTGGTCCAAAATCATCTAAACTTACCTGTACTCTAGCGCCTCAAGCGAACAAACCAGAGCGATCGCCTTGACACTTCTCCACTTGGCTCCCTACGGGTAGGAGCGCTGTATTCGTTGACTATGATTTGGTAACACAATATGACACATCTTGCGGTTCATAGGACATGAAATCGGCATTTGAGATTTATGATGGAAATCGTGTGCTCTGCAGCAAAGAAAAAGGAAGCCTGTGATGGATCAGCCCAACGCGAAGCGAAATATTGTTGACACCCATATCGAGTCCTATGAGCGGCTGCTCTCTCCCTCAGAGCTGACGGCCCAGCTTCCCCTCAGCGAGGAAGCGATGAAAACCGTGCTCCGAGGGAGAGAGGCGATCGCCAATATTATTGATGGGAATGATCCGCGCAAGTTTGTCGTCGTTGGCCCCTGCTCCATTCATGACTTGGATGTTGCCTTTGACTATGCGCGTCGTCTCAAGGCGCTATCAGACCGGGTGAGCGATCGCCTGCTGTTGGTGATGCGGGTGTATTTTGAGAAGCCTCGTACTACAGTGGGCTGGAAAGGGCTAATCAATGATCCTTGCCTGGATGGATCCTTCCATGTGGAGCATGGTCTCCATGTGGCCCGACAGCTGCTGCTGCGCCTCGCTGAGCTGGGGCTACCGGCGGGTAGCGAAGCCCTAGACCCCATCACGCCGCAGTATATTGGCGACTTGGTGTCTTGGTATGCCATTGGGGCGCGGACCATTGAGTCCCAAACCCACCGGGAAATGACCAGCGGGCTGTCGGTGCCCGTGGGCATGAAGAATGGCACCGACGGTAACATTAAGGTTGCCATTGATGCCCTGCAGGCCTCCCGCAATCCACACCATTTTCTAGGGATCAATCCCCATGGCCAAGTGGGGGTTGTTAGAACAAAGGGAAACCCCTACGGCCACGTCATTTTGCGGGGCGGCGGCGGCAAGCCCAACTGTGATCCGGAGACGGTGCGCTGGGTGCAATCGGCATTGGCGGAGCGCGATCTCCCCCAACGGCTAGTGATTGACTGCAGCCACGGCAACTCCAACAAAGACCACAGCCGTCAACCCCATGTGGCTCAACAGGTGTTGGAGCAAATTCTCGCAGGAAATCGCTCCATTGTGGGGATGATGCTAGAGTCCAATATTAATGAGGGAAGCCAGCCCATCCCCAGCGATCGCGCCCAGCTCAAATACGGCGTTTCCATCACTGATAAATGCATTAGCTGGAATGAAACAGAAGCCCTAATTCTACGGATTCATGAGCAGCTTGGGGTCCCTGTCGCTGCCGGTAGTCGCTAGTCCCTGGTGTTCTGGACCCAAACCAGCGGGACCTGGATCAATGTTATTACCATCATTTTAGGGACAGTTATCGGACTGTCCCTGCGGGACCGCTTGCCAAAACCCATGCAGCGGGTGATTACCCAGGGACTGGGGCTGGTTCCCCTGCTGATTGGCATGGAAATGGGTCGCAGCCTCTTCGATTTGCAGGCGGGAGCAGTGGACGGGGTGATTGTGGGTCTCATGTCCCTAGTGGGGGGCGGTCTTTTGGGAGAATGGTGGGGCGTTGAGGGCCGGTTGGAAGCCGTGGGCGACTGGCTGAAGCGCCGCTTTCGGGGCCAGGGCCACTTTACCGATGGGTTTGTGGCCGCTAGTCTGCTGTTTTGCATCGGCCCCTTAGCCCTCATTGGCAGCCTCAACAATGGCCTGACTGGGGACAACACCTTACTGGTCATCAAAGCGTCCATGGACGGGCTGGCGGCGATCGCCTTTACCAGCACCTTTGGCATGGGGGTGGGGTTTTCGGCCCTGCCGGTGCTGCTGTACCAAGGGGGTCTGTCCCTTGGGGCAGCAGGGTTTGCCCAAATCCTGCCAGACCCCGCCACCTCTCCCACGATCCTCGCGGCCACTGGTGTAGGGGGCGTGATTATTGTTGGATTGGGGCTGACCCTGCTAGAGGCCACCCAGATTCGCATCGCGTCGCTCCTGCCCGCCTTGCTGCTGGCGCCGCTGCTGTATCTGCTGGGGACGCTGCTAACAACGGCTCCAGGGTAGCGGATTCGCTCTTTGCGCTACCCCCCGCTGCCCTCGGAAATCCCTACCCCAACCGTGGCGGTTTTCTCCCTCTCCACAGAGGCCAATCACAAGGCTCCGTCGATATCATATTGGGGTAAGCGCTGAGCGATTCTCGAGAAGCTGAGTCGTCCCGGCGTAGATGAGGTAACACAATGAATCAAGTCAAAACGGTTGGTTTGCTTGGACTACTGAGCGGTCTCCTGGTTGCCATCAGCTATTGGATGATTGGCGGCACCGGAGGCGCGCTGATTGGCGTTGTCATCGCGGCTGTGATGAACCTGGGCTCGTGGTACTACTCTGACCGCATTGCGCTGTCGGCCTACCGCGCTCAGCCGGTGGAGGCCAGCGAGGCTCCCGCGCTGTATAGCATGGTGCGGCGGTTGAGCGATCGCGCCGGGCTGCCCATGCCTGCGGTGTACATTATTCCGACTGATTCCCTCAACGCCTTTGCGACGGGCCGGGACCCTGAGCATGCGGCAGTTGCCGTCACCAAGGGGCTGATGGCCATGCTGCCGGAGGACGAGCTAGAAGGCGTTGTGGCCCACGAGATGACCCATATTCTCAACCGCGATACCCTTACCCAGGCTGTGGCCGCGACCCTGGGAGGCGCTATTTCGTTTTTGGCGCAGATGGTGAGCTACAGCATGTGGTTTGGCGGCACGTCGCGCAACAACAATAACAGCGCTAATCCCCTGGGTCTGCTGCTGACGGTGATGCTGGCCCCCATGGCGGCCACCGTGATTCAGCTGGGCATTTCCCGCACCCGCGAGTATAGCGCTGATGCAGGAGCCGCTGAGCTGACGGGCAAACCCCGCGCCTTGGCCCAAGCGCTGCAGCGCCTAGACCAAAGCGCCCGAAAGGTTCCGATTCAGGCCAACCCAGCGTTTGAACCCCTGCTGATTATGAACGCAATGCCCAAAGGCGGATTCAACAGCCTCTTCTCCACCCACCCCTCCACGGAGGACCGGGTAAATCGACTGCTGCAGCCGGAGCAGAGCCGTGACAGCGCCATGGCGCGTTAACTGCTAAAGTCCCTATCAACTGAGCGGCCTCACCGTTTGGGGTAGTTAAGCTGATGGGGATTATTGCCTCAATTCACTATTGTTCACCTTAATCACAAGGAGATACGTTACATGACACCGAACGACAACCTCAATGCAGGCATCCCCGAAGCTGGTGCCGTTCCAGAAGATGAAGCGATCGTTAGGTCCGGCGGTCCCAACGACCCCACAACCCCACCCAACTATCCCGTGATGCCTGAAGTGGCGGGCCAAGAGGCAGAAGCGTTAGTCAACGCGCTCCGCACCCGCGCGATGTCAGATGCTAACGCTACCGGGACGTTCGTCTACGACAAGTACATCGAGGCGGTCCGTCAGGCACGGGAGAATCTGGAGGAAAATAAGCTGGTTGACCCCTATGCGATGGAGAAGGCGGTTGAGCAGCTCCAGCTAGAAGCCGAGAAAAATTGGCAAACCTTGGTGAACGATGTGTCTACTTTTGGCGATCGCCTATCGGAGGCAGCCAAGGCGGCTTGGGATGTGTTTAATCAGGAGAATCCCAAGCGGTAATATCAGCCTGGCTGAGACAATCTGCATTACGGAAGGCGATCGCACTGTAAACTGGTGGCGATCGCTTTTCGTTTGAGGCGGTGTAGCCCGTGCAGCGATCGCAATACTAATGTTGTAGGACAAGACCCAATGACCACGATATCTTAGGATTATGTCTCTTAGAGGGCCTAGCGGTGGTAACAACGGCAAAGCGCTACACGCCAGCAGAGTATCTCGCGCAAGAGAAGAACTCGGATGTCAGGCATGAGCTGATTGAGAGTGGGGTTTTTCGTATGGCAGGGGCTTCGGCAAACCACAATCGTATCAGCCTCAATTTTTGCCGCCTTTTTCCGCTGGAGATTCAGGGGCAGCGCTACGAAATTTTTATGAGCGATATGCGGCTGTGGCTTCCGGCATACGAAAGCTATACCTATCCTGATGTGATGGTAATTCGAGGGGAGCCGCGTTTTACCGATAGTGGCCAGACGGCGGTGACGAATCCTTGCTTGATTATGGAGGTGCTGTCGCCGTCGACGGAGGGTTACGATAAGTCGGCTAAGTTTCGCCTCTACCGATCGCTGCTGGATTTTGAGGAGTATTTGTTGGTTGACCAGGCGACTCACTATGTGGAGCAGTTTACGAAGGTGGATGAGCAGCGGTGGCTGCTGACGGAGCGGGTGGGGGAGGCGTCAGTTTTGGCGCTGCAGTCTATGGCAGTGGAGATGCGGTTGAAGAATTTGTACGATCGAGTGCGGTTTGAGCCAAAGGCTGTGGAATAGCCGTAGATGCGTTGGAGCGATGAAGCAAGCGTTTCAGGCGATCGCCTTTCGTTTTAGCGGTTAGACGTTGCGTGCCATTATGGCTGAGTTTGTAGGATGATTTCACCGTCTACGCTATTTGATGTTGATTAGCTACATTGCTGTTATCGCGGCGGCAACACTATGGCGATGCGTCAACAGTCAATATTGAGCTACGACAACGCTTATTATGACGGCTGCGATGGCGTTGCGATGACTGGTCACTAAGTTGTATTGATGACAATACTATTGCGATCGCTTACAACGCTTATTTCATCGCGGTAATCGACTGTTGCGCCATTGTAATCAAGGTGAGGGTCAGGTAATGACGTTGCGGCGAACATATTAAGTTTTCGGTAACCCTATTGGGGGCATCACGCTGCTGTGTTGCATTGGGCACGTTAAAACTGACCTTTACCCCGTAATTACACGACATACCAACGCAAAATACGAGCCGCCGCTTGACCGGCGCACTGATTCAGCAGGACGTTACGGCCTATAACGGCCTTAGCTTTATCAAGGACTATGAAACGCCCCGTACTGAGGCGACGCCGCAGGTGCTGGAGCAGAACTACCAGGCGATGCAGGCAATGCAGCAGGCGGAGGCGGAGCAGCAGGCGGCGTATAAAGCTGCTGTGGATGCGGCCCGCCTGGCGGAGTGGGAATTCCACAATTCGGTGCTGGCGATGAAGGAAGTGGTGCGCGGTACCTATGGCTCTGACAGCGATGAGGCGCAGGCTGTGGGGCTGAAGAAGAAGTCGGAGCGGCGTCGGCCTCGGCGCGGGGCAACTTCAGCGTAATGGCTGCAAACTGTCGCGGTGGTTTGGGGTCGGCCTGCTGGCTTTAAGTTGATGCGACCCCTGTGCGGTTTTTGAATTGGGGTGCTGCATGGGGAAGAGTAGAGCACTTGCGAAGGGTAAAGTAGAAGACTAGCACCTGAGCAGATTAACGCTGTATGAGCTCCGCCAGTTTCCAGTCTCTATCAAATTTTATTTGGTCTGTCGCTGACTTGCTGCGTGGTCCCTATCGCCCGCCGCAGTACGAGCGAGTGATGTTGCCAATGACGGTGCTGCGGCGGTTTGACGGCGTGCTGGCGGCAACGAAAGCTGAGGTGCTAAGCAAGTACGAAACGCTGCAGACAATTAAAACGAAGAATGCTGAAGCTTCGCTCAATCAAGCTGCCATTGATGCCGCGCTCAATTCGGTTGCTAAAGGCGAAGATGGCAAGTCTCTCGGGTTCCACAACCACAGCAAGCTGGATTTTAAGGCGCTGAAGGGGGACCCCAACAACGTTGGGCGGCATCTGCAGGACTACATCAACGGTTTTTCTGAGAATATTCGCAAGATTTTCGATCGCTTTGAGTTTGACAAAGAGATCGAGAAGATGGAGGAGGCCAACCGTCTCTACCTAGTGGTGTCTAGCTTTGCTGAGATCGATCTGCATCCGCAGCGGGTCGATAACTTCACCATGGGGCTGGTGTTCGAGGACCTGATTCGGCGGTTCAATGAGGCAGCGAACGAAACAGCAGGGGATCACTTCACGCCGCGCGAGGTGATTCGGCTAATGGTGAATCTGCTGATGGAGCCAGATGGCGACATCCTGACCGGCGGGAGCCCCATCGTCACAATATGTGACCCGGCCTGCGGGACAGGGGGGATGCTGGCGGAGGCGCAAAACTGGATTGTGGCCCATAACGAGCAGGCCATTGTGAAGGTGTTTGGACAGGACTACAACCCGCGCTCCTATGCGGTGGCGGCGTCTGACCTGCTGATTAAGGGGCATAAGGACAGCCGTGTTGAGTTTGGCAATACGCTCATCGACCCGCCCTTTGAGGATATCGAGGGGTTTGATTATCTGCTGGCCAATCCGCCGTTTGGGGTGGATTGGAAGGCGGAGCAGAAGGGGTGCGTGTCACCTTCTTGGTAGGAAAATCACAACAGGTCGTTGAGGTAAGCGCAGCGATGGGCTAGCGCTTTTGGGACGTTCTCCGGTTTCCAGCGCGCTCCTGATATCTGTAGCCTTTGGTCTATCTGCTTAACGGTTGACTCCACTGCGCCCGAACCGATAGAGCATACGCCCTCGGCTTGCAAGTAGTCGTAGTTGGGGATGCGGTGCCGGTGCTTACGCAGATAGTCGCAGAAACACTTGGCCTGATGCTTTGTACACTCATCAAATAGCGCGATGGTCCGGTCAACCGAGCCCTGCCACAGCAAGGTTCGAGCCTTAGCGAGACGTTTGAGAGAGCCGCCTATCTTCTCTAGATTCTCCATAAGATGGAACCAGTCAAGAATTTCCCGGCGCTCTATCTCGCTGTTGAGTCGGGCGAACAAGTTCCACACCCCATCATGGCCATCGCCGAGGCAGGTCACTTCCTCTGACATCGGCTGAGCGTTCAGCCACCTGATAAGTTCGTCATTGTCATCAAAGTAGGCCACGCGGACATCACCAGGTGCCAGATGCACCGCCTTGTACTGCCGCCACTTGGGCGCTTGGCTTGGGGCTACCACAAGCCGGACGTTACCCCCGTCAATAGCCGCCTCGCAAACAGGCGCTGCTTCTACGACCTCTGGTTCTACAAACTCCTGACGCTGTTGCAGCCGGTGCTGGGTCTTCATGCTCACCGTCATCCCCGTAAGTAGGGCGACGTCCTCTGCCGCTCGGGCAAACGACACGCAGGCGCTCATACGCAAGCAGCAGCGCTCTAGCATCGGGCTTAGCTGACTCCTGGGCTTGAGGTTCAAGCGCTCTGCTTGCTCACTTGTCATCTGCAGCTTGCCCAAGATGCTTTTTAGCTCTCTTGGGTATCCGTCTGTGGTTTGGGTCGTTTCTGCGACAAAAAAAGCCCTAGTTGCGGTAGCACATGCGCTTGAGCCTGCTCACGGATAGTCTGCTCTATTCCCTCTAGGCTCTGTACCTGCGTTGGGTCACTGTTGCGGTAGAGAATTTGGGCGATCCTATTGGCGCATTGCTCAAGCTCGGCCTGCTCTTCGGGTGTCATGGCGATAGGTAGAAGCGACTACCACTCCACAGTAGTTTTTCTCTTCAGAAGGTGACACGTACCCCAAGACGAGACCTTGTCCCAGAGAACAAACCTCACGGCCTAAATATCCAGCTCAGCCAGCGCCAGCTGTGGGCCATAGGTCTCAATAAATTCTCGCCTTGGCGCAACCCGATCGCCCATCAACACGGTAAAGATTCGCTCTGCCTCTGCC
>JBARYO010000409.1:0-8952 GCA_049647905.1 Elainellaceae cyanobacterium
CCCCAACGGGGTCAACTAAAACCCCTTCGCCTTCCAATAAGGCAGATACGCGCCGTTCCACCTGTACCTGCTTCAACAGTGGCGTAATAACAGTGGGACCAGTGACCACCACAAGGGAGGCGTAGAGAAAGGCTAAGGTCCAGGGAAACTCGCTAAACCAGTGGGCGGCCATACCGCCCCCCAGTAGCGTAATCAGGGTACCAAAGGTGACGAGGTTCTGCAGGCTACCTGATACGCGCCCTAGCTCCCGCAGTTCTAGGTTGAGTCCGCCTTCAAACAAAATCAGGGCAACGGAGAGGGACACAATCACCTCTAAGCCCACACCCAGCATACTAGGGTGAATTACAGCTAGCCCGTCAGAGCCTAGAACGATACCAAATAGCAGCAGAAAAACGATGCTGGGCAGCTTGAGGTAATCCCCAAGAACCTGGGCGGTGATCCCCGCTAGGGTAACCAGCACCATCTGTAATGTGATGTCAAAAGGCGTATCCATAGGCTAATTAGATGCGCACAGCCACGGCTTAGGCGTTGCTAGCAAATCTCCAAATCCAAATATGGGATGGTGCTGCAGGGTATTGAGGCATCATGATAAGTGAACAGATGAACTGCATCTAGCCCAGGGAATACATTTAGAGCAGAATAAGGCACCGTAGACTCAGGCGGGTGCGTCAGTTTACTCAGCATAACACTTAATATTTTGCCTGCTATGGGTTAACGCAGGAGCGGTCTCGCGTCCTCATCTCGCCTGTGGCGGCTAAGACGTCGCAGCCAAGCACCTCCACCCACGGCCACCAGCAGCGCCACCCACCCTGTCAAAGGCTGTAGCAACAAAAAACCACCCAACGCGAACATAGCGCCAAATAGAAGCATGACTCCGGCCACCACACACCAGAGACTGTTGGCCAGGGACTGAGCCGCTGGAAGGCCCGTGCGCTGCTGCTGCGATCGCCATCCTGGCCCCGGCGGTCGAATGCGGCTGTAAAACGCATCCAGCACCTCCGGCGATTCCGGCGGCGTGGCGAGCATCACGGCAATCCAGATTACAGCAGTCAGCAGGGAAGTAACCGTCAGCCGCAAGCCAAAGTCAGGGATTTGCACAATGGGGACGACGCTGGTGGCAAAGCCAATGATGAATCCTGCCACCATTGCAGCCAGCTCTGCCGCCGCGTTGATGCGCCACCACAGCCACCGCAAAATCAGCACCAAACCTGGCCCGGTGCCAATGGCAATTACCAAACGAAATACGGTGGCTATATCCTGCGCCATGAAAGCCGCGATCCCTCCGATTAGCGTCACGCCTACAGAGGCCAGCCGCCCAGCCAAAACCAGCTCGGATTGAGATGCCTCAGGGCGGAAGAAGCGGGCATAGAGGTCGTTTGTTACGTAGGAGGCACCCCAGTTGATCAGCGTCGATACTGTGCTCATAAATGCCGCCACTAGAGAGGCCACAACGACCCCAAGCAGCGCTGTCGGCAAGAACTCTAGCATCAATTTGGGATAGCCCAGCTCCCGATCCGCTAGGTCGGGATAAACCACTACCGCAGCCAGAGCCACCACCACCCAAGGCCAAGTGCGTACCACGTAGTGCAAGACGTTGAACAACCAGGCAGCCCGCTCAGCTTCTGCCTCTGTCTTCGCCGCCGCCAGCCGCTGCACAAACTCTCCACCCCCGTCACTGCGGCGAAAGGCCCACCACTGCACAAAGATATAGGCAAAAAACGTGCTAACGCTAATGCCTGCTGTCTGGCTCCACACCAGCCAAGGTGAGCGACCCGACAGCTGCAGGGGGAAGAAAGCCAGCACGTCATGCTCAGTAGCGGCCTGGGCTTGCGCAATCAGGGGAGCCATACCGCCGATGTGGTTTACCGCAATCACCGCAACAGCGATCGCCCCCACAAGCGCCAAACCAAACTGCAAAAAGTCGGTAGTAACGACGCCCCACAGCCCTGAGAAGCCGGAGTACAGCAACACCAGCAAACTCACAGCAATCACACTCAGAACCTTGCCGCTCTCCCCTGGCTCTAACCCAACGCTCTGCCAAAGCTCCAGGGCATCGACGACCTTGACCATCGCCAACATGGCGTAGCCAATACCGATGCAGTTGATGGGGACAGCGAAGAGAAAGGCTTTCGTCATTCGCAGCACTGCCGCCGGACGTCCCCCGTAGCGGATCTCGGTTAGTTCGGCATCGGTGACGATTTCAGAGCGTCGCCACGGACGGGCAAAAACGTACACCATGACTACATGAGCGATGCCAAAACTCCACCACTCCCAGTTGCCCGTAATGCCCCGGCTCCCAACCACACCAGCAATGTATAGGGGGGTATCGATAGAAAAGGTTGTGGCCGCCATGCTGGTGCCCGCGAGCCACCAGGGCAGCTGCCGACCCGAAACAAAAAAGTCGGCCATGCTGCCTGAGGCGCGGCGGGACAAATAGAGCCCTAGAACAAGGGTGGCGGCTAGGTAGGCTAAAACAATTAGCCAGTCGATGGGCTGCATAGCACTCCAGGCACAACACGTTAAGTGGAATGTCTGGAGTCTAGCGTGCTGAGGTAACCTCTAGATACCAATTACCCTCAAAGACCTAGCCCACCTTTGGAGCGCATCTAAATGCTGTAGTCTCGCCACACGCCAATTAGCCGCCCCTGAACCGAGACCTGCTCCGCCGGCTTTTTGATCGGCTCATACTTGGGGTTGGCTGCGGCTAGAGTGATCTCCATTCGGTCGCGATAGAAATACTTGAGGGTATTACCCTCGCCTTCTACCCGCGCCGCGACGATGGTGCCGTTCTTAAGGCGGTCGGCCTCTAGGACAGGCCGCATGATGACGATATCACCGGGGGCAATCATGGCCTCAATCATGCTGTCACCGTTGACTCGCAGGGCGTAGTCTTTCGGACGCAGTTGAATGCCAGAGAGGTCGAGCCGCTCTTCCTCATCGGTGCAGGGTTCAATAAGTCCCCCTGCCGCAATTTCCCCGTAAATGGGTAGCCCGTTGTGCACAGATTCGGCGAGGCGAATGGTGCGGGCGCGACCTTCGGTCCAGTCGATGTACTTTTTATTTCGTAGATGCTCCAGCCGACTTTGGATGGGTGCAGGGGATTTTAGGCCCATTGCACGCATCATCTGACGAATGGACGGAGAATGCTGGTTTTCTCGAATATAGATGACCAGCCAGTCATAAAGCTCTTGTTGAGCGGGAGTGAGAGGTTCCATGTGGTTTGCCTATTCTGCTACCTCAGAACAGTTGTACCACCTGGAGGGACCGGTGTCCAGAGGTTTTTGGATAGGTTTACGGAAATCTTCTCACCTGACTCAGTTCACTAGATAGTCCTAGCCCTGAGCAACGTCTACAATCGTGAGTTCAAAGGTGAGGTCTTCGCCAGCGAGAGGATGATTGCCGTCAATCGTTACGCCCTCATCGGCGACATTGACCACCTGCACCGGTAGAGCCCCCTGCGGTGTCTGAAGCTGTAGAGTTTGCCCGACCTCTGGACTCATCCCTTCAGGAAATTGCTTATGGGGCACTGTGGCGACCATTTCAGGGCGTACATCACCGTAGGCTTGGTCGCTGGGAATCGTAACTGTTTTGGTGGTACCGGGCTCCATCTGCCGAATGGCCTCGTCAAACCCTGGGATTACCTGGCCGGAGCCAACCTGGAATTCTAACGGTTCTCTACCCTCTGAGGAGTCAAAGACCTCTCCGTCATCTAGACTTCCTTTATAATGCACTTTGACCGTTTTTCCGGCTTCTATCATGGTGACCCTCGGTTCCGTTACCTTGGCAGTGATGCCACAACCAACCTAAACCCCCAGACAATATTCCGCAAGGCGCTTGGTACAAAAGTACTCTATCATGAAAGGTGATGTTTCGTTAAAGAAAGACTGGTTCAATAACCTGTGCGATCGCTCTCAAGGTCTAACACGTAGTTGTTGTAGCGCTCTGCCGCCAGCATCACCTGAATGCCGTGGTTGTCACATACCTCCGAGAGGGCGCGGAGCGAGGACTCGGCGTCCGTTTCCTCAGACGCAGGCTTTAGACTAGGGCCGCCCAACGAGTCAAGCAGGGGCCGAAATCCGAGACAGGCTAAGCCATAGATCAGCTGCTTGGTGGTCTGCGCGTCTGGTCTACCTTGATCCGGACCAACATCGGTTACATTTCCAGAAGCAAAGTACCCGCCATGGGTATCGATCTTACCGGTGAAGTAGTCGTAGGTGAGACTGACGTAGCTCCAAAAGCTAAGCGATCGCGTTTTCAAGGCATGGCTGAGTAAGCCCACAGGGTCACCGCCGGGGCCAAGCTCGCTGTAGTCGGTGCAGTCGAAAATCGTAAATAGCTCTGCGATGGGCCGCTGCTCTATATCTAAGACGTCGTCTTGTCGCTCTAGCAGCGATTTGTTGGGCAGAACATAGAGGTAGCTCAAGAAGGACGAGGCTTTGGCCGAGTCATTGGAGGGCGTTTCAACCATTTTGGGCTCGACGCCATCCCCGGCACCACTGCGCGTCATGTCAAGCAGCTTGAGCGTATCGCCTGATGAATCTAAGTTAACAATGCCGTACTTGGGCCGCTTCTCAGCACCTTTTGGAGACCTGACCACAACGTTGCCTAGCCGGTACCCCCCTTCTCGGGTGCGGGCTGGAAAACTGGCATAGTTGGCGGCAGTGGAGGCCAGCTTGAGGGCCATATCGCCTTCATTGCTAAAGAGATAGGTTTCATCGAAGCGGCGCAAAGACGAGCTAAGGAAGTTCGCGCGGCTAGAGATAATCGTTTCAGCCGGAATGTCAGGGGAGACGAGAACGAGTCGTCCCAGGGAAAAGACGTTGCCCAAGTTGGCGCTGGGGCATTTGGCCCGCCCAGCATTCAGGTTGGTGTGACCGATGGAGTTGGTGTCAAACACATCTGACAGAATACGGACGGTGTTCGTCACCACAAATCCGCCCATGCTGTGGCCGATAAACGATAGCTTGATGCGGCGCTTTGACCAATCTGAATCGGGATTAATCTCCACGGCAGCCTTGTCAAGCTGCCGTATGAATTCCACGAGGTCCGGAACGCCGAAGTGGTTAGCGCGATACGAATCTCGGAAGTATCCCGCCAGCCTGAGCAGAAATAGGGTGAGCACTACGGAGAGGAGCAGAGTTGCGAGCACGATGGTGCCAACGCCGACAATGCCAAATACCACTGACCCCGGTAAGTCAGTGGTCAGGGCCAGAAGCGTCAGCGCCACAAGGGCCGCGATCGCTAGGACCAAAACGAGCCTCAGGGCCACCGGCAGCGAAGCCTGGGCATAATTTATCTTGGCGCCTCGGGTATCGTTACCGACCCCGTTGATTTCTTCCGACGGCCACCGATAGCCAACCAGCATTAGGCCGTTTGACCGATTGGGGCAGTGCTGTGAAATGTGGTCACGAATATTTTGATACCACCCCTGTGCCCCCCGCCCAGGCTGGTTGGCCGTGGCGTAAGCCCCTAGCGGCGTGTTGTAGCCGTGGATGGCGATCAGCAGCTCTGGCCGCTCTTGCTCGCTGAGAAATTGTGCAATCTCTTTGATGGCCGGCTCTGGATTGGGTACGGGCTTAACACCTGTTTCAACGTTGTTGGGCGCTGTGCTGCCGACAAAGTAGGCCGGCAAGGGGGATGCACCAGGAACCGCTATGCTAGCGGCCTCCGTTGGCGGAATGGGGGTAATCGAAAGAAGATAGCGTCCCTCTGCTTGGGATTGGGGGACTGGGAATTGGGAGACTCGTGACTGGGGGGCTGGGGACATGGCATCCAAACTGCGCAAGTTGCGACGACTGGATCAATAATGCACCAATAATAAGTTTCCCTTTGCCCGATCATTAAAAAAAATAACCTTATGAGAAAGTGTGATTACAGCAATTCAGGCTAGACTTCAATCAATGGTTCTCTTGTTTTGCATAGACTCTTGTCTATAGAAGTGGGATACTCTCTGACATGGGGAGGAAACATATCTCGCCGTTCCCTAAGGGCGCTCTGGCAATCTGTACGTAGAGTCGCTATTTAATACAGCTTTAGGAGGTTACCTGGGTCGTGCAGCTGACGAATCAAATCCATTTCCGAAATTTGCGCGGTGACATCTTTGGAGGTGTTACCGCTGCCGTAATCGCACTACCGATGGCCCTTGCCTTCGGCGTCGCTTCAGGAGCTGGCGCCGCTTCCGGCCTGTGGGGCGCTGTTCTTGTGGGCTTTTTCGCCGCCCTGTTTGGGGGTACCCCGACATTAATTTCAGAGCCCACCGGCCCGATGACAGTGGTCATGACAGCGGTGATTGCCAACTTAACAGCCGCCGACCCAGAAAATGGGCTGGCAATGGCGTTCACCGTGGTGATGATGGCCGGGGTCTTTCAAATTATCTTCGGGGCACTGCGGCTCGGTAAGTACGTCACGATGATGCCCTACACCGTCGTTTCAGGCTTTATGTCTGGTATCGGCATTATCCTAATTATTCTGCAGCTCGCTCCCTTCCTCGGGCAGGCCAGCCCTGGAGGCGGGGTCGTCGGGATGCTGCGGTCAATACCCGACCTGTTGGCCAACATACAGCCTGCGGAGACGGCGCTGGCGGCGATGAGCATTGCCATCATCTGGTTCATGCCATCCAAGTTCAAGCGAATTGTGCCGCCGCAGCTGGTGGCGCTGGTGGTGGGTACGGCGGTATCTCTAGTCCTGTTTTCAGGGCTAGAGATCCGTCGCATTGGTGAAATTTCAGCTGGTTTTCCCGCGCTTCAGACCCCCACATTCAGCCCCGAACAGTTTCGGACCATGGTAGTCAATGCGGCAGTCTTGGGCATGCTGGGCTGCATTGATGCGCTGTTGACCTCAGTAGTTGCAGATAGCTTGACCCGCACGGAGCACGATTCGAATAAAGAGCTGATTGGTCAAGGTTTAGGTAACATCGTATCCGGTCTGTTCGGCGGTATTGCCGGTGCCGGTGCCACCATGGGCACGGTAGTCAACATTCAAGGGGGGGCCCGCACGGCGCTTTCTGGTCTGACACGTGCCGGTATCTTGCTTGTCGTCATTCTGGGGGCTTCTGGCTTGGCGGCGGTCATTCCTCTAGCAGTGCTCGCAGGGATTGCGCTTAAGGTTGGTGTTGACATCATTGACTGGAGCTTCCTGAAGCGCGCACACCAAATTTCCACCAAGGGTGCCCTGATTATGTACGGGGTCATCCTGCTGACGGTTCTAGTCGATCTAGTGGTTGCCGTAGGAGTAGGGGTGTTTGTCGCTAACGTTCTGACAATTGAGCGCATGAGCGCCCTGCAGTCTGAGAAGGGCGTCAGGACAATCAGTGATGCTGACGATGCGATTCGTCTGGACGCAACGGAGAAGCGCTGGCTGGATGAAGCCGATGGTCGGGTGCTGCTGTTTCAGCTCAGTGGTCCAATGATCTTTGGCGTAGCCAAGGCGATCGCCCGTGAGCGCACGGCAATGAGCAATTGCGATGTGATCATTTTTGATGTGGGTGATATTCCCCATCTGGGGGTTACGGCGTCCTTAGCCATTGAGAATGCCATCACGGAGGCCGTTGACGAAGGTCGCCAGGTGTTTATCGTTGGCGCGGCGGGGCAGACCAAACGGCGGCTGGAGTCGCTCAAGGTGTTTGATCTCGTGCCTCCTGAGCACCTCTACATGGATCGCACCGAGGCACTGCGGGCCGCGGCAATGCGCGTGTTTCCAGAGCTAAGCGAGCAGTCTACCGATGTTAGCGCTGCGGTGTAATTTGCCCGCTGTTTGAACCGTATCCCAAACCACGACTACACCATAAACGGAGGACGAATCGATGCATTGGCTTATCCTACTGGCGATCGCCCTGACCTTTATCCTCTTGGGTAAAGCCCTCGAACCACTGGATGAGGTCTGCGCTCTAGCGGCCTATAGCGCCGCAGCCCTGAGCGGTCTGTGGGGGCTGGCGATCGCCCCCCTCTTGGCTCAGATCGCGATGGAAGCATCGGCCTGCGGCTGGCTGCAGGTCCGCTATCTCCAAACGAGAACAGTCATCAAGGCATCGATTCGCTGCATCGACGATTTGGACTACCTCAGCGATTAATCTGCGGGGTTTGTCAGGGGTTTGATTTGAGGTATGCATTTTACACGGACAGGGCAGTGCCCTGTCCCCACCGCCTAATGTAATGAATTCATATCTCGATTCAGCGCCGCCGCCCTTTTAACGTCAACCTATCGCCCAAACCTACCACCCATTAAATGAATGTTTAATATTCCACAGTCATTGCTACTTGCCGCAGCCCCAGAGGCGATCGCCTCTGAACCCGACTACAGCAGCTTCGTGCTCATGGGGGTGCTGCTCACCCTAGTTGTCATTTATCTGGTCAGCAAACTGGGGGGAGAACTCTCAAAACGCCTCAACCTGCCGCCCGTCCTGGGGGAACTGGTGGGCGGCGTCATTGTCGGCGTCTCGGCGCTGCACCTAATCGTCTCTCCAGAAGCCGGTTTTGCCGCCAGTGACTCCCTGATCATGACGGCGCTGCAGCAGCTCGGCAACCTAGATGGCGAAGCCCTCGCCCATGTGTTTGAAAGCCAGAGCGAAGTAATCTCCATACTTGCAGAGCTGGGCGTTATCGTCCTTCTGTTCGAGATCGGTCTAGAGTCCGATTTGCGAGAGCTGAGCAAGGTCGGATATCAGGCGGCAGCTGTTGCCGTTGTAGGGGTTGTGGCCCCCTTTGCCCTGGGAACTCTGGGCCTTATTGATCTATTCAACGTCCCCACCATTCCCGCCGTCTTCGCTGGCGCGGCCCTTACGGCCACCAGCATCGGCATCACCTCTAAGGTGCTGTCTGAGCTGGGGCACTTGAAATCTCGGGAAGGACAGATTATTGTCGGCGCTGCCGTCATTGATGACGTGCTCGGTATTATTGTGCTGGCCGTGGTGGCGAGCTTGGCTAAAACCGGCGATGTCGATTTGCTCAACGTTCT
>JBARYO010000410.1:0-1803 GCA_049647905.1 Elainellaceae cyanobacterium
AGATGTCATTACACGGGACGCCACAACCAAATGGCGGTATAAATTATCACATGCCCACAGACGACGTGGCCGTCGCGATCACGGATAGAACTGCGATTTGCGGGTAGCTTGTACTAGTGTATCGTATTGTTTCTGTTCAGGCATCTGGACAGTAAAGAGACAAATGCATGCTGTTCGAGCGCCGACCACAACAACCACGCCCTCATAAACGCAGTTCTTGCGCGATCGCGACGCACAGTGGCGGCATTGGCGATCGCGCAAGGCTAAAGATAACGTAAAATCGCCTCCGCCCTTAAGCAGCAAGCCGCCATCACGGCAGCTAGATGTCGCGCTCGCTCAGCTCTTGGGTCATATAGTCGAAGGGCTCTGCAACAGCTGCAGCTGCATCCGAAATATCCATTTCAGCAACAAGCTCTTGGACCATGTCTTTGAGGATTTGGATTCCAACAACAGTCGGTCCGATGGGGACACTGAGGGAGTTGTAGGTTTCGCGCAGCCCCTGCAAAACCCGCTCGTCAAGCACTGTTGTGCTACCTGCCACAAGGGCATAGCTGGCGTAGCGCAAATAGTAGTCCATATCGCGCAGGCAAGCCGCGTAGCGGCGAGTCGTATAGGCATTGCCACCAGGGCGAATGAGTTCCGGAATTTTCTCGAAGAGCGCTAGCCCAGCTTGCTTTACAAGAGAGGCGGCGTTTGCATTGATGGCGGCTGCAGCCTGAATGCGGGCCGTGCCGGAGTCAAAATACCCCTTTAATTCGTTGAGGGCATTAGTATCCAGATAACGCCCCGCTACATCATAGTTCCGGATTAAGTCAGTTACCGCATCTCGCATGCCGTTAAAACTCCCAGCAGATTTTCTCAAACAGATTTTCTCAAGCCGATGGCCGATGCCGTTACAAGCTAAAAAAACGTAGGCAGATTGAAAGACGTTTCAAGTTGTATTACGTCATGTTGGACATTAGTTTATCACGATGCGCATTCTGCTACGGCCAATACTTAGCGGCTCTAATCGTTCTGAGTATTAAGTTTTATGGATTTCCCAATGCGTACTAATGGTGCCGTAGACTTTGAATCCCGCCGCAAAAAAAGAAAGCGTCGAAGACCCTCAAGCGTGGCTATGGACTGGCGACTTTGTAGCTACCGCAGGCCAAATTCAAGCGGCAGCTAACCTGTCACAATCACCTCAGTTAAGAGTCGTCATGCCCCACGGTCAGCGTCACGTGAACAACTGTGAACCTGAGGCAAAACCCTACCAGAAGAAAGACGATTTAAGCTAGGCTTCTCCGGCATGCTGCATAAAGCCTTTAGCCTTGAACCAGGAGCACAGCCTATTACTGCTCAACTCTCTCCTACCCCAGCTAGCGCTGCCTCAGCCCCGCGCCTCGTTGCGATCGCCGCTCAAATTGCTGATCAGTGCGCCGCCCACGCCGCCGATGTTGACCACTGCGGCGCCTTTCCTCAGGCTGATTTTCAGCGGCTAGCCACAGCGGGACTGCTGACGGCTCCGCTGCGGCCCGCCCTCGGCGGCTGTGGCCTAGGCGTTGAAGCAGGTACGCTGCATGAGCTGCTGCTGCTGCTGCTGAAGCATGTTGGTCGGGGCAATTTGGCGGTAGGCCGCGTCTACGAGGGCCACGTCAACGCCCTGCAGCTCATCCAAACGTTTGGCACGCCCGAGCAAATAGAGCGCTATGGCCAAGATGCTCGCCATCATAAGGTCTTTGGCATCTGGAATGCCGAAGATGCTCAGGGGGTAAAAATCGTGCCTCTGGGCAGTGGATGCTATCGCCTAGAGGGGGCTAAAAC
>JBARYO010000411.1:0-6578 GCA_049647905.1 Elainellaceae cyanobacterium
CCGCTGGTAGTCCTTTGGCTGCACCAAGTCTTCCTGCTCCAGGGTGGGGTCAATATCCATATTGCCCACCAGCTTCAGCAGCTCTTGTACGTTAGCCGGGTCCGGAGCCCGGTGGACCCGGTAGATCATCGGAACTTCCAGCGCCTGTAGGTGAGTTGCCACCAGCTGGTTGGCCAATATCATTAGCTCGATGACAATAGAGCGGGCCGGGAGCAGCGAGGAGATCACCATCGCCCCAACTGCGCCTTCATCGTCGTATTCAAACTTGGAGGAGAAATACTTGCCAAGACCGCTATCTGACGCCTCAGGCAGCAGCTTCTCCGGCAAGTTAAGCTCGAATGCGCCGCGCTGGTGCCGCTGTTCGGCGACGGCCTTGCTGAGGGTCATCAGCTGATCCAGCAGAGGAAAAATCGGCTCAAAGGGCTTGATGTCTTCTAGACTAGGCAAGTCGTAAGGCTTGCTGGTGGCCTCGCCATCCTCAGCGTCATTATCACTAGCGTCATCACCGCCAGCAGCGCCTTGGGTTTCCCGCTCGATGATGGCCTGGGCCTGCAGGTAGTCGATTTCATAGTCCACATTGATGATAGTGGGCTGTAGCTCAAACTCAACGACATTGCCTTCGGCATCTAGGGTGATCAGCACCGAGATGGTGAGGCGATCGCTCTCAGGCGTCAAGGAACAGCGGCGATACACCAGCTCCGGCAGCATTGGCAACACAGTCTCACCCAGATGAATCGACGTGCCCCGCGATCGCGCCTCTTGGTCGAGGGCAGACTCTAGGTCGATGTAATGGGTAATATCGGCGATATGAACCCCCACCTGCCAGCGCTCATCGTCCAAGACCTGCACTGATAAGGCATCATCTAGAGCGGGGTTGTCGGTGACGTGGGGACCAGAAATCCTCACAGTGGGCAGATCTCTCAAGTCTAGTCGCCCTGTTTGGTCTGCTTTGCGCAATTTTGTGGGCAGCTTCTTGGCCTCTCGGTTGGCCTCCTCCGAAAACTCTCGGGGCAAATCGTGCTTGCAGCAGACAATATCGATGTCTGAGGCGGTTTCGGCATCAATACCCAGCACCTGCGCAACGCGACCTAGGGGTGGGTTTTGACCCAATGGGTAGCGCAGAATCTCGACGTGAACAAGCTTATCGACGGATTCTTCTAAGATAATGCCGTTGGGCTTAAGCTCTAACTCAAACAGCAGGCGATCGTCTAGGGGAACAGCCTGAAATCGCTCGTCCACCTGCTTGACCCGGCCCAATACAGACTGATTGGCCCGCTCCAGAATCAGCTTGACTTCGCCCTCAGGGCTGCGGCGGCGCGTACCATCCTTGGTCACTTTGACCAGAACATAGTCGCCGTTCCAAGCGGTGTTGAGCTGACTTTCTCGGATGTAGATATCTTCAGCGGCTTCATCCTGCTGGATGGCGAAACAGAAGCCCTTGCTAGAGCAGCGCAGCTTCCCCTCAATCAAGTCCTCTTCCGAATTGCGCCGGTATCGACCGCGCTCCTTGCTCAAAATGCTGATCTTCTCTAGGGCATCTAACGCAATTTGAAGCTTACGCGCACTGTCATCCCCCTCGCAGTTGAGTTTTTTCTCTAACGCTTTTGGGGCAACTAGCTTATCGTCTGTAAAATTTGCCAATAGCGTTGCAATCGAAAAATCCATGTAGCGCTTGTTCCTTGAATAGTCCTGAAGATACTCATCCGTGCTTATTCACGTTTCTGGCATTCAGATTTCAGCGTGACGTGAACTAGGTCAATGCAGAGACTGCGCGATCACTAACCTTAATTCGTGCAACACGTTTAATCCGCTGAAGTAGCACTGTCGCGCCACCCAAGGCTGCAACAATACCGCCGCGATGCATAAGCACCCTATTGTAGCCATGTTCTGCGACCAATGTGCAAATGCCAAAGCAATTTTGGGCTCAATAGGTCTGTTGGACAGGACTGCGATCGCTGTTGTTTGCCCCACAATGTTTGACCTAATGTTTGACCTATGGTGCTGAGTCTACGGTGCTAGGTCTACGGTGCTAGGTCTACGGTGCTAGCGCTGCCCTGTCACCACGTAGGCCACCCGCCTGCCAATGTTAGTCGCGTGATCTGCCATGCGCTCTAAATGACGAATGACAAGCACCATCAGCACCGTCGGCTCAACGCTGCCTGCAATATCCCGCTGATGCGCGAGTATGTCGTAGAGTGCATCATATTCGGCATCGACTCTGTCGTCTTCTACCTTTAGCTCCAAACCCGAGTCAGCATCGAGATTAGACAGGGCGGCCAAACTCATGGCCACCATGGCACGACAGCGGTTAGCCATCACCTGGGCTTGAGCTAGGGTGGGATGGGGAGGGTGAGGGAAAAGCTTGAGCGAGATTTCGCCGATGTCATCGGCATAGTCGCCAATGCGCTCCAAATCTCGGATGAGCTGCATGATGGCGCTAAGTAGCCGTAAGTCGTGACTGACAGGGGACTGCAGGCCCAACAGATTGATACAGTCGACTTCGATCTGCCGATAAAATGTATCGATTTTCTTTTCCTGGACTTTGATCTGGTCTGCCGCTGCTAGATCTCGGTCAAACAGGGCTTGGCAGGCGAGCCAACAGGAACTTTCGACAAGGGCACCCATGCGCAGAACGTCACGCTGAATTCGGCGGACCTGTCGGTCAAATTCTAACCGAGCTGGTCTGGATTCATTTGATGGAGCAATCACGCTAGTTCCCAGATGGTCTTCAGACATTAAAGACAATACCTAATCTATTCAACACCATTTTTCACCATGGTGATGTAATTCAACTCACATTGAGCGTTATTCCCACTGGGCCTGGTGGGCCTCGCTGTACACCGCCAACACTAAGGCGCTACTGTTACTAATGTTAAGGAATCTAACAAAAACGCTCACGCGATCGCACATTGGCGGACATTGGTGGGAATCGGTGTCTTGTCTATCGAGCCGTTACAATAGCCCTCGTCATAGCTGCTGTAGCCATCACTGCTTCAGGGGTTCCTCGGCAGAGGCGTCGTCACGGCAGGCAAACTACCGACGGTGACCCAATCTAATAACCGCGTTGGAGCGTTTAAACCTATGTCTCTATCTGACACGCAAATCTTTGCTGCGCTTGCCATAGCCCTTATCCCAGGCATTCTGGCATTTCGCCTATCGACTGAGTTGTATAAGTAGACCGTCGAGCATTTCAGCAATTCGTTGATCGTTAGCGGATTGCTGAAGCTGCCCTTTGGCCGTATACGTCACGCTAGTCTTGGTGTAACCTTGAGCTAATCTAACTCCCTGATTCGGTCAAGCGCCCATGTCTGCGACTCCTCAGCGTCAGCTCCCCGCTGATCAGCCCCCCAAGCGCCGCCCTCGGCGATCGCCCAAGCGCCGTCACCAGCCGCCCTCCTCTTCATCGGCGAAGCCTGGGCGTCGGCCCCGCCGATCCCAGCGACTGCAGCGCAGACTGCGCGGCATTGCCTTAGAAATGGGCATTTTGTCCAGCATCAATCTTGTGGTTATGGCAGCAGCGGCAACCGCTATTGTCAAGCTCATCCCTTACAATACTGCTCAGCGAGAAAAGCTAACCGTGCTCCAGGTCCAGGTAGAATCTCTGGATCAGCGGGTTAACGCCCTGCGGCAAGACTTCAATCGTGCCTTTGATCCCCAGCGATCGCTCGTTAACCGGCGGGAACTAGGCAACTTAACAGCCCCGGGGCAGCGCCCCGTTCACTTCACGGACCAAACCTCGCCTAGTCCGAATGCTTTTGGACCCTCTTCTGCCAGCCCTCACCAGGGAAGCCGCTAGGGCGCAGATTCTGAGGTGCTATGAACTTTAGTCACGTTCACCTCTATGTTGACGATGCTGTTAAGTGGCAACGTTGGTTTGTTGATCTTCTAGGCTTTGTGCCTGCCCGTAAACGCCAGGCCATTCCGTTTCTCAACCAACCTCAGACGCAAACATTAGCCGTATCTGCGGGTCGAACCTGCTTCGTTCTGTCGTCCCCGCTAGGTGTCGATAGTCCAGCGGCCCAGTATTTGCAGCGCCATCCTCCAGGCGTTGCAGACTTAGCCTTTTATGTTGATAGCCTAGATGAGGTGCTGGCATCGGCGCTGGCGGAAGGTGCAAAACGAAGCAGTTCCGTAACGACCGCCGTGATGGACGATGTCCCTTGTCGGTGGGTGCGTATCTCAGGGTGGGGGGATCTGTGCCACACCCTGATTGAAACCCGATATCCGACGCCGCCACCAGAGGTGAGCCAGCAGAAAGCTCCCCATATTAGCGCTATGGATCACGCTGTCTTAAATGTGCCCCAGGGCGAGATGGCAACAGCCACCAGCTGGTACGAAGCTGCGTTCAACCTCCGTCGCCATCAGGCATTCACGATTCAGACCGAGCATTCTGCCCTCTACAGTCAGGTGCTCAAACACCCCAAGGGCGATCTGCAGCTCCCTATCAACGAACCCACCTCCCCCACGTCCCAAATCCAAGAGTTTCTGGACGTGAATCGCGGGGCTGGTATCCAGCACATCGCCCTGCAAACCTCTGATATTGTGGCTGTGGTCCGCCGGTTGCGTCAGCAGGGGCTAGCCTTTCTGACGGTGCCAGAGTCGTACTACGAAACCCTGCCTCAGAGGGCTGGCTTTTCCCTCTCCTCGGCTCAGCAGCAGGCGATCGCCGAACAACAGATTTTGGTGGACTGGCAAGCAGGCCAGCCCCAAACCATGCTGTTTCAGACCTTTACGCGTCCCATTTTCGATGAGCCGACGTTTTTCTTTGAGCTGATTCAGCGCCAGACCTATGATCTTAGGGGCGTCCCCCAGTACGCTACGGGATTTGGTGAGGGGAACTTTCAAGCCCTGTTTGAAGCTATGGAGCGAGAGCAGATGCAGCGGGGTAGCCTGTAGCACTGGGGTAGCTTGTAAAATGGAGGGTGCAAGCGTCTTGGCCCTGTATGACAGCCCGTCCCTCCAATCTCCCGTCACCTGACTTACCTGAAGACCCCTATGGGGATTCAGCGGCGCTGGTGGATGACCTCGACGAGGCGATCGCCAGCTTGGAGCAGATGCAGACGGACATTGGCTATCGCACGGCGCAAACCACGCTGAGCCATCTGCTGACCCACTTGAACTTGACGCCGGAAGAGGCAGACGGCTTCCAGGCCGATATCGATCACCTTGAGGCTATGCTGCACCGGCTGGACCAAGGCGTGGTCCAGATTGCGGTGTTTGGTTTGGTGGGGCGGGGCAAGTCTTCGCTTTTGAATGCGCTGGTGGGACAAGCGGTGTTTGAGACCGGGCCGCTGCATGGGGTGACCCGAACTGTCGATCGCACCGCTTGGGCTCTGGACCATGAGGCGATCGCAGGGGGGGAGCAAGATGTGCTGCGGCTGTCTCTGGGGGCAGGGGGGCAGTCCCAGCTGGAGCTGATTGATACCCCCGGCTTAGATGAGGTATCTGGCGAGGCCCGAGCAGACTTAGCTCGCCGGGTGGCACGTCAGGTTGACCTGATTTTGTTTGTCATTGCTGGCGATATGAGTCAGGTGGAATATGATGCTCTGTGCCAGCTGCGGCAGGCGAGTAAGCCGATCCTGGTGGTGTTCAACAAGGTGGATCAATACCCGGAAGTGGACCGCCAAGCCATCTACAAAACCCTGCAGGAGCGGCGGCTGCGGGAGCTGATTTCTCCAGACGAAATTGTCATGGTGGCAGCCGCCCCTCTGGACACCGTAGCGACCCATGATGCCGATGGTGTCCTGCAGGTGCAGCGCAAACGGGGGCATCCCCGCGTCGACGCCCTGAGGCTAAAAATTCTGGATGTGCTGCAGCGAGATGGTAAGGCCTTGGTGGCGCTGAACACCATGCTCTATGCCGATGAGGTGAATGAGCAGCTGGTGCAGCGCAAGCTGGTGCTGCGCGATCGCGCAGCGGACCAGCTAATCTGGCGGGCGGTGATGACGAAGGCGATCGCCGTTGCGGCCAACCCCATTACCGTGGTGGACGTGGTGGGCGGTGCGGTGGTGGATGGGGTGATTGTCCTCACCCTCTCCCGCCTGTATGGCATTGCGATGACGGAGCGGGGGGCCGCTCAGCTGCTGCGGCAGATTGGCCTTAGCTTGGGCTGGATTATGGCGGGGGAGGTGGCCACGACGGTGGGGTTGGGGTCGCTGAAGAGCGTTCTAGGGCTGTCGATTCCGGCCACGGGGGGCTGGGCGATCGCCCCCTATGTGTCGGTGGCGCTGACTCAAGCTAGCATTGCGGGGTTTACCACCTACGCCATCGGTCAGGCGGCTAAAGTCTATCTGGCAAACGGGGCCTCTTGGGGGCCTAATGGCCCTAAGTCGGCGGCGCGGGAGATTATTCAGTCGCTGGATGAGGCGTCGATTTTGAGCCGCATTAAGTATGAGCTGCGATCGCGGCTGAGGAGGAGTATTCGACTGGGCCGGTGATGGCGAGTTCAGTGAATAGACCTCTTGCGCGAATCAAATAGCGAGGGGATTTTCGTAGTTGAGGATTCCGGCTATCAGGTGCAATCTCAACCCAAACCGCCGCCGTCGATTTCGGTATCGCTCCGAGAAGATGCGAAATCG
>JBARYO010000412.1:0-2497 GCA_049647905.1 Elainellaceae cyanobacterium
GAAGAGGAAGAAGTCAAGTTTACGGCACAGCTCGGCGACATCCTAGACTATGTGCAGCAGCTCGATGAGCTGGATACGGGGGACACGCCACCGACGACGCGGGCAATTGATGTTAGCAACGTCACCCGTGTTGATGTGACGGAGACTTCGCTAGAGCGGGAGGTGATGCTAGAGGCTGCGCCTGAGCGCGATGAGGAGTTCTTCAAGGTGCCCAAAATTATGTAGTGAAGCGGTCTGTGGCACCCTTCCCCCCGTGGTGGCGATCGTCGCTCAAATTTTGCGATAGGTCAGGGTTCATTGCTCTTGCTGTTCCTGCTCTGCCACTGCTTCGGTCGCTTTGGCGGCGTCAGTAATCTGCTGCGCCATAGCGGCGATCGCCATACTAGCGTCCACCAACAATGACGCTGCTGGCCCTGTGCCAATTAGCACTATTGGACCGTCACCGGGCTTCGATCTTTTATGGCAGTGGCAGCGCTAACTTGCTCCCGAGGAAGCGGCCCCAGCGCTATGCAGAAGACGTGCTGGGGCAAAAGACAGCCTCGCCGTCCAGAGTTCCCACCGTTGGCGTCCTTCTCTCCAAAACCCGTGGCTAACCCATCCCCAGCGATCGCCTGCCCCTGCGGCAGTGGCCAGCTGCTAGCAAACTGCTGCGGCCCTTACCTGCAGGGCGATGCTCCGGCCCCCACCGCAGAAGCGCTGATGCGATCGCGATATACCGCCTACTGCACAGGAACTATCGACTACCTGATTGCGACCCACCATCCCACGCGCCGTTCTCTCAACAGCCGCAGGACGCTGAGCGATACGGCAAACCGCGTCACCTGGCTGGGGCTGAGGGTGATTGAGACTCGCCAGGGTCAGCCGGAGAATAAGACAGGGGTGGTGGAGTTTGTGGCGGTATATCGGGAGGGGGGGAGCGTGGCGCAGCTGCATGAGCGATCGCAGTTTCTGCAGCAGCGGGGCCGCTGGTTTTATTTGGAGGGGGAGATGCTGCCGCCGCTGTCGCCGAAGCGAAATGAGCCCTGCTGGTGCGGGAGTGGCAAGAGGTTTAAGCAGTGCCACGGGAAAAAGCCTTGATCGGTCTACAGACGTTGGGGACATAGCAGCACTACCCCCATCTGGTCGGCCACGATTATTTGGTCGTGGGGACGTTGGAGCGTAGGTCTTGGAAAGAGGGGAGCCGCAGGTTTTCGGCACCTGGAGGAATCTTCGAGGAGCTTCACGATTTCAAACAGCATCTGGAGTTCTAGCCCGCCCGCTGGGTCTGGGTTAAGGAAGAGTAGCAGCGGAGCCGCGAACATCGAAGGCATTGTTTACGTGGCACCTTCTCTAGGACGCTTCCGGGGTTATGGTTAGTGGTGGAGGCGTTGCTGAGTCATGAGATCGCTTGAGCATTTGGCTGTTTTGCTTGAGCGGTACTCAATATACGTTAAGCATCCGTGGCAACTACTTAGGGGTTTGTTATAAATCAGTAAGCGGTGAGGTATTTTGCCTAAGTGCGGAGGTGTTGTGATGCAGACGCTACCGATTGAGCAGCTGACGCTCTATGATTTGGAGCAGCAGTTTGGACTGGAGGCGGCGGCGGATCCCGAGTTTTTTTCGGAGTGGCGGGGTGAGCTGCCTGCGCTGACGTCGGCTGAGCGGGAGCGGCTGGCGCGGGTGGAGGCGGCCTATGCCAATTTGGAGCGGCGAGCCCTGTTGGAAAATACGGTGAAGCTGGCGGTGGTTGCCCCACTGCTGGATTTAGCGGGTCTATTTTTACCGCCGTTTTATGTCACGACGGAGAAGACCGTTGAGGTGGTGGCGGTGGCGGATGAGCTGACGCTGCGGGGGCGGATGGATGTGCTGGTGCTGAAGGATCAGCTTTGGGTGTTGGTGATTGAGTCGAAGCGGGCTGAGTTTTCGCTGAAGGTGGGGATTCCGCAGGTGCTGGGGGACATGATGGCGGCTCTGGCGACGGGGAGACCGCTATATGGGATGGTGACGAATGGCAGCAGTTTTGAGTTTTTGAAGCTGGTTCGGGAGGGGGTGCCTCGGTATGGGAGGTCTAGGGAGTTTTTGCTGGGGCAGGATGATGGGTTGGGGAGGACGCTGCAGGTTATGAAGGGGCTGGCGGCGATCGCGGCGACTGAGGGAGTATAACGTCAGGCTTTGAACGAATGAACCTGCCTAACGCTTCGCTCTACTGCTCAGGACGTACCAGGTCAATGCCGCGCTAAAGACACCCACAAGAATGCTAAAGATAAAGGCAGAGCCAAAGGTGAGCCAGATGTTGAGGCTTGGGGTTGGGCTGTTGGCTGGCACTGGCCGAATAGTTTGAATGATTTCCGCCGCTTGGCCGGTGTAGGTGGAGGCGAAGATGGAGGCGGCGCTGATACCGACGCTGGCGGCGGCGACGGTGCGGTTAAAGTTGCGCTCGTTTTTGGTCTTTTCGATTTCGGTGATGCCTTCGACGGCGCGGATGAAGTTGTCTAGGGGCTTGAGGCCAGCGCTGAGA
>JBARYO010000413.1:0-1934 GCA_049647905.1 Elainellaceae cyanobacterium
CTATAGCGTTGAGCCTAATCTTTTATCCCATCGAAACTGAACACTCTACAACTGTATCTCCCTAAACGACATGACAACTACTAAGAAAGCCATTATCACTGGTATCACGGGTCAAGACGGCTCCTACCTCAGCGAACTGCTGCTTGATCAGGGCTACGAAGTCCACGGCATCATCCGCCGTACCTCTACGTTCAATACCGACCGCATCGATCATATCTATCAAGATCCCCACAACCTGGGCGCAACGCTGTTCCTCCACTATGGAGATCTGACCGACGGCACAACAGTTCGCCGTATTTTAGAAGAAGTCGAACCTGCCGAAATCTACAACCTTGGCGCTCAGTCCCATGTCAAGGTTAGCTTTGATGCCCCTGAGTACACCGTGGACACCGTCGCTATGGGCACCCTGCGATTCTTAGAGGCCGTGCGAGACTATCGCCGCCGCACCGACAACAACGTCCGCTTCTACCAGGCGGGCTCCTCTGAAATGTTCGGCAAGGTGCAGGAGGTGCCTCAAAAAGAAACCACTCCCTTCTACCCCAGAAGCCCCTATTCTTGCGCCAAGGTCTACGCTCACTGGCAGACCGTCAACTACCGCGAGTCCTACGATATGTTTGCCTGCAACGGCATTCTGTTTAACCACGAGTCGCCCCGCCGCGGCGAGACCTTCGTCACCCGTAAGATTACCCGCGCCCTGGCCCGCATCATTGCCGGGCAGCAGAAAAAGCTTTACTTAGGTAACCTAGACGCCAAGCGCGACTGGGGCTATGCCAAAGACTACGTCAAAGCCATGTGGCTGATGCTACAGCAGGAAGAGCCCGACGACTATGTGGTCGCCACAGGCGAAACCTACTCGATTCGTCAGTTCCTCGACATCGCCTTTGGCTATGTGAACATGAACTGGCGGGACTACGTGGAGTTTGACGAGCGCTACCTGCGGCCTGCAGAAGTGGATCTGCTAGTGGGGGACCCGGCCAAATCGAAGGCAAAGCTGGGCTGGGAGCCCTCAGTGACCTTTGAGCAGCTAGTGCATCTGATGGTAGAAGCCGATATGCGATCGCTAGGGTTGATCTCGGTTAATAGTACCCTGGGTGAAGAAAACCAAGAGCGCGCCACAGTCCGTGAAAGTATCAAGGCGGCGTCGTAGGACGGAGGACCCAATAAAATCCACTGTAAAAATGTACCGCTTCAATATCTTTAGGCGATTGTTCAAACCTTCCACTGGGCCATTGCTGATTTTAGTAGTCATGCTAGCTTCGACAGCAGCGTAGTCCTCAATCAGCCCTTCTGCAAACGTTTGGAAGGCTTTGAACGGGCTACTCATCGCTTTCATCAACCACGCATCAAATCCTTCTGCTTGCTGCTCTCGTAGCAGTCGCAAGAACTCACCAGCTAGCTCAACAACTGCAGCTAAATCTGAGCGCTGCTTCATCAGTTGCCCCAACAACTCTGCTTCCTGTTGCTCTTGGTTCTCAGGCTTCAGGAGTATCAGATAAGCTGCTTGACGTGGCGTCAGAGGAGGAGATTGAGGGTCAACAACTGGCGGCAGCGGGTCAACTACTCGCACGCGCAACCGATATTTTTATTCTGGCAAAATTCACCAAAAATTGGGAAGAGTCCTAGGCGGTGGGAAGTCTACCGCCTAGGACTGACCGGCCTCCTCTAGCGTCATTCTCGCCATAACGGGGCCAATGTCTTGCGCTGTGATGGTCAGGGTTGAATCATCCTGGGCCGGTTCAGATGGGGTTGCCTCTGTCACCTCCGGGGACCGGGGTGACGGAGGCTCGGTGGCGCATCCCCCTAAAGCAAGCAGGGCTGATCTATTGTGGGGAGAAAAGTGAATATAGAGAATGAACACCAGCATGAGCATTCCTTCCCCATGAGCCTAATCAACCACTTCCAGCAGATACGCGACTACCGCACTCAGCCTGTAT
>JBARYO010000414.1:0-2078 GCA_049647905.1 Elainellaceae cyanobacterium
ATCTTCCAATATGCCAGCTTCAACAACTCCCGCGCGCTGCACTTCTTCTTGGGTGCATGGCCGGTAGTGGGCATCTGGTTCACGGCGCTGGGCGTCAGCACGATGGCGTTCAACCTGAACGGGTTCAACTTCAACCAGTCGGTGCTTGACTCTCAGGGTCATGTGATCAACACCTGGGCGGACATCATCAACCGCGCCAACCTGGGTATGGAAGTGATGCATGAGCGCAACGCTCACAACTTCCCGCTTGACCTAGCGGCGGCTGAGGCTCCTGCCATCAACGGCTAGTCGCCTTGCTTCACCTGAAACGTCCACATCAGCTTAGGCTGAACTGAAAGAGCGCTCCCCCATCTATGGACCTTGGGGAGCGCTCTTTGCGTTACGTCCAGCTTTCAACCAATCAAGTCAGCGGTGAAAACAGCTTCTCCAGCTGCTTTTGGACCCAGGCAACTGGATTAGTATCGTACTCGTTGTTGATCAACCCTAGCTCCCTGAGACGGCGCTTTTGCTGCGTCAGCTCTGCCTCGTGGCGACCCATTTCTTTCACAATCAGGTCATACAAACGTGGCTGGCTCTGCAGAATTCGCTTAAATCCCTGAGAGCGGATTGCAAACACCGTGGTGTCTTCAACTGCCCTCACCGTGACTGTGCGGGGGACCCCTAACATCAGCGAAAACTCACCAACAAATTGACCTGAACTTAAGACAGTTGTCTGCTCGATGCCGTCTAATGTATACCCAACAGACCCGCACAAGATAATGTAGAAAGCCTCTCCGGGATCCCCTATCCTATACAAAATTTCATCCGCCTCTAACCGACGACGGTACCCCACTTCCACTAACTTCCTCAACTCTACGGTGCTGCAATCTGAAAAGTAAGGAACGCTGCGCAGCAGATCGCGCACTGCGACAGGCTTAGAATATCCTTCGCCTGAAGTTGGCGTCACCTGATGGACTTGGGAGTGTTTGTCGTAATCCTCAAGGGAGGATTGAACCACCACATTTGGGTTACGGTGCCAGACGTCATAGCGAGGAGATGCTAAACGAATACCACGCTGTCTCAAATTGAGATCAATCACAAAGCGTAATGAGCTTTCTGTTTTGTGCTTTAGATCGACTCGGTCAATCCATACCCACAAGATAAAATCTAGAGAATTTTCGCCAAATCCAGTGAAGTAGACCTCAGGCGGATATTCGGGAGAGACCGTTTCCTCTAGATAGGCAGAATCCAGTAAAGCTTCGATCACAAGAACCGGATCGCTGTCGTGAGACACATTTACCGGGAGAGAAACCCAACCTTTAGTATCGTTGTAGGTGAGGTTAATCACATTGGTCCCCACTAAGTCGCTGTTGGGAATCACGATGTGTTTTTGGCTAATGGTCTGAACCACCGTTGAGCGCAAGGAAATTTCGATGATGTAGCCAGAAAGTCCTTCCCACTCTATGAAGTCACCCACTTTGAGCTTCTGCTCTACTAGCAGGGCAATGCCACTGGTGAAGTTGCGCGTTAAATCCTGCAGGCCAAAGCCAATGCCAATGCCCAAGCTCCCCACCAAAACAGCCACCGACGCTAAATTAATCCCGAGAGCTTGCAGCATCACCAAGGCCATCGTCGCTCCCAAGCCGTAGCTCACAATAGTGGCAATCGATTCTCGGGTGCCTTGTCTCAAACCCAAACGGTTTAAAACCTGATTGGCCAGAATCTGCTTAAGGCCAAGGGAAATCAGCAGTGATGCCAGCAATGCAAAGGCAAACTGAGCGATCGCACTCAGGGTTAAGGCGGAGGATCCAATGCTCAAAAATGGCGCGTTAACAATGCTTTCAAAGCGTTCAAAAAAGATGGCAAGTAATCTAAACATCGAGACCGATAAGGAGATAGTCTGGACGTCTGAGTCTAGCTTTTGCCTGAGATGTATGGAAGGCTAGGCGATATGATTTGGCGCAATGATGCAAGCCCGACCTATTGGGTAAGCGATCGCCACAACAAAACAATCTCAGGGCAAAATAGCGGACCTGACACCACCCATTCTGTCCTGAGCTTTGCAATATTTCGTTGGGGTCACGCTAGGATATCAACAC
>JBARYO010000415.1:0-2225 GCA_049647905.1 Elainellaceae cyanobacterium
TCTAAGTCAGAAGGCGAAGCGAGCCTCGATGAGTCCTGACTATATGCTCACAGTCCTCTCCGCCGCACTATCGCCATAGCACATTTTTATGATGTTTTTCTTGCGCTTACCCTGCAATTGATGCAGCATACCGCTGGAGAAATTGATTTTGCTCCAGCACATCGGTCAGGAAATGAAAGATATTTTGCCCTCTAGGTTGGTCATTTGCAGCCACAACCCCAAAGGCGGTAGTAATCGCCGCTTCATTTTCTTCGATTCCGAGCTTCTGCTGAAACGCCTCAACAATCTCGTCGGCCAGCGTCTGATCAAGCTCTTGCGCATCCGCCAAACACTCAAACGCCACCAGCGGCTTCAATGTGTAAACGCTGCGAATTAGCTCTGTACTATCCCCCGCCAACCCACACCACAGCTTCACCGTCTCCCGCCAAGCATCCACATCCGCCTCAAAATACCCCATCAGCTCCCCAGCCCGCTCCCGCAGCTCTGACGCCGTAAAAAACTCCTGCAGCGTCAAATGATCGCCGCCACAGTCGGTACCCTGACCAGCGGAGCCGTCACCTTCTCCGGCAACCTCAACGAATTTGCGGACAACGTGGCTGATCTGACTGCAACCTTAGGCATTCCCAGTGAGCAGGTGCAGCCATCCTCACCATAGGGCGGTTGGCGTGACTCTATCTGAGACGCGTCGTCAAGCTCTTAACAATTCTTAAGATACCTCTTCGGGCAGATATCCCTGATATCGCCGCATCTGCGATTATATATGGCACGGAAGGTGCTGAGAGCGCCGCGCCGCTAGCTTGCCACCCCCACCGTCAATTCTTTTTACAAACCACCTGGGCTCACTTTTTCCCTAAAAGGGGAGGATTTTTTTATGCCTGCAATGAATGGTGTCATGATGCAGTACTTCCATTGGTACCTGCCTGCCGATGGCAACCTGTGGAACGAACTGAGCGATCGCGCCCAAAAGCTGGCCGATATCGGCGTCACGTCGCTGTGGCTACCACCCGCCTACAAGGCCGTGGGTGGTGATCAGGACGTGGGCTACGGCGTCTACGATATCTACGACCTAGGCGAGTTTGACCAAAAAGGCTCAGTGCCCACCAAATACGGCACCAAAGACGACTATGTCGCCGCCATCGAAGCGGCCAAGTCCGTCGGCATCCGCGTCTATGCCGACGTGGTGCTCAACCACATGATGGGGGGGGATCAGGTAGAAGAGGCTACAGCAACGCCGTTCAACCCAGATAACCGGCTTGAGCCCATCGGCGAACCCCGCACCATCAAGTCCTACACTCACTTTTCCTTCCCCGCTCGCGACGGCAAGTATTCCGATATGGAGTGGCACTGGTGGCACTTCACCGCCGTGGACTACAACGCCTACGACGATGCCGACAACTCGGTGTTTTTATTCGAAGGTAAGACATTCGACAGCGACGTAGACCTGGAAAAAGGCGTATTTGACTACCTTATGGGCTGCGACCTCGATATGCGGCACCCTGAGGTTCAGGACATGCTGAAGCAGTGGGGGGAATGGTATCTAGATACCACCAACGTCGATGGCTTCCGCTTCGATGCCGTGAAGCATGTGCGGGCCGGATTCTTTCCCGACTGGCTGAAGCACTGCCGCCAATATGTAGGTAGACCGCTATTCGCCGTGGGTGAATACTGGTCAAACGAAATTGAAGCGCTGCACCATTTCATTGACGCCACAGACGGCGATGTCACCCTATTCGATGCGCCGCTGCACTACAACTTCACCGAAGTGAGCAAGGTCGGCAACGACTATGACATGCGTACCATCTTCGATGGCACCTTAGTACAGCAGCAGCCGGCCCTGGCCGTCACCCTCGTGGAGAACCACGATTCCCAGCCGCTGCAGTCCTTAGAGTCAGTAGTCGAATCTTGGTTCAAGCCCCTAGCCTACGCCCTAATTTTGCTGCGGCAGGACGGCTATCCCTGCCTGTTCTACGCTGACTACTACGGCGCTCACTATACTGACACCGACAGCAATGGCGATGAGCAGGAGATTTGGCTCGATAGTCACCAGTGGATTATCGATAAGCTCCTACAGACTCGCCACACCTATGGCTACGGCGACCAGTATGACTACTTTGACCCTGCCAACACCATCGGCTGGACGCGGTTAGGGACAGAGGAGAACCCTGGCGGCATGGCGGTGGTGCTAAGCAACGGTGATGCCGGTACAAAGTGGATGGAGATTGGAC
>JBARYO010000416.1:0-5639 GCA_049647905.1 Elainellaceae cyanobacterium
AGCCTACCCGGAAGAAGGCTGCGGCATTCTGCTGGGCCAAAACCAAAGCGATTCTGTTCGCCAGTTAATAGAGGTGCGCCCACTGCCCAACGTTTGGTCAGCGACAGAAAATATCACCGATACCGGCAGCCAAGACGCCCACAGCAAAACCAGCCGCTTCACCATCGATCCTAAGGACATGCTGAAGGCTCAAAAAGATGCCCGCGATCAGGAACTCGACACCATCGGCATTGTCCATTCCCATCCCGACCATCCCGCCATCCCCTCCGAATGCGATCGCACTGTCGCTTGGTCCCACTATTCGTATATCATTGTGTCCGTCCACCACGGCACTGCTCAAGATGTCTTATGCTGGAGGCTTGATGACGACAGGCAATTTCAGCCTGAAGCGCTGCTTGTAATGCCCCACTCATAACGCTTTCAAACAACGCTGTCAGACGTGCGCCCTTGAGGTCACTTGTTCTTACACTGCACATTGCATCGAAGCTAGATTGCCATGCTGAATCCCAATCTGGACGACGTCCAGCTTTCCCGTGAAGAATACGAGCGCTTCTCTCGCCACCTAATTTTGCCAGAGGTGGGGCTAGAGGGTCAGAAGCGCCTCAAAGCCGCCAGCGTTTTGTGCATTGGCACCGGTGGCCTCGGCTCCCCGCTGCTGCTATATTTAGCCGCTGCTGGCGTGGGCCGTCTGGGCATCGTAGACTTTGACGTCGTCGATCGCTCCAACCTCCAGCGCCAGATCATCCACAGCACCTCTGGCGTCGGCAAGCCCAAAATCGAGTCCGCCAAGGAGCGCATCCAGGAGATTAACCCCTTCTGCCAGGTAGACCTCTACAACACCCGCATCTCCTCAGACAACGCCCTAGACCTGATGCGGGACTACGACGTAGTTGTTGACGGCACCGACAATTTCCCTACCCGCTATCTCGTCAACGACGCCTGCGTCCTGCTAGATAAACCCAACGTCTACGGCTCCATTTTCCGCTTCGAGGGCCAGGCCACAGTCTTTAACTATAAGGGTGGCCCCAACTACCGCGACCTCTACCCCGAGCCCCCCCCGCCAGGTTTGGTGCCGTCCTGCGCCGAGGGCGGCGTGCTGGGGGTGCTTTGCGGCATCATCGGCACCATTCAGGCTACCGAAACCGTCAAGATTATTTTGGGCCAGGGCAACACCCTGAGCGGGCGGCTGATGCTCTACAACGCCCTAGACATGACGTTCCGGGAGCTGAAGCTGCGCCCCAATCCCGAGCGCCCAGTGATCGAAGAGCTGATTGACTACGAGCAGTTCTGCGGCATTCCCCAAGCCAAGGCAGAAGAAGCTGAGCAGAAGGCGGCGATCGCTGAGATGTCGGTGCAGGAGCTAAAGCAGCTGCTAGACAGCGATGCCGACGACTATGTTCTGCTGGACGTGCGCAATCCTGGTGAGTACGAGATTGCCCAGATTCCGGGGTCGGTGCTGGTGCCGCTGCCCGACATCGAAAACGGTGACGGCGTGGCCAAGGTCAAGGCGATCGGCAATGGCCACCGGGTGATTGCCCACTGCAAAATGGGCGGGCGATCGGCGAAGGCGCTGGCGCTGCTGAAGGATGCAGGCATTGAGGGGACTAACGTGAAGGGCGGTATTCTCGCCTGGAGCCGAGAGGTTGACTCTTCTGTACCGGAATATTAGAGCGAGACGGGTAGGGTGCGCCCTGCTTTTCTCGCAGAGCCAAATGTTGTAGGTGTGAAATTGCGGCAGCGATCGCAGCAGTTTCGCACCTATTTGGTTTCTCGCAAGCAATCACAACTGGGATGTAGCGATCGCCGTCATTTAAAGCCGTGGGCGCTATTGCTTATCACCATAGGAGAGGACTATGCCTAAATTTAGCGGCTTTGGGCATAGGAGCCCACATCTTCTAAAAACGACTGACAGCACCGCTGCTTAGCCAGCTTCTTCGTCCCGCCGACGCCCGTATACTGCTTTCCACGCAGCCGAAGCACACATAGCCAGCCGTCTTCATCGCGGCTATACCGCCAGGACGGCTTAATCCGCATTTGCTGAATCATGACGTTGACCCTAAGCGCTGGCGTATCAGACTCAGCATTGGCAAGCCCAGGAGTTGAGGCCGGGGCTGCTTCCGAAACCCGTGCTACGCGGCGTCTAGCTATGCCGCTCGGTACTGTTGGTGGCGTGGGGGGAAGCGACGCGGTTTCATAGTCTGGGTTGCGCCATGCGCGGGTGCGCGGCTCAGCTGGAGTTCTAGCTTTGATGGAGGCCTTTTCAAGGATGCCTGCCGCAACCTCTCCGACATCGCCCTGGAGCGCAAGCCACTTTAGGGTAGCGGGAGACAGCCAGATAGTAACGGGCTGCCCGTTGACAGTTGGTATATTTGTTCGACGCATGTGGGGCATAGCGTTTTTTCTAACGCAAACGATGGGGGTACTTCCGAGAACGGTTTGAGCTATTGTAGCGGACCAAATCACATTCGTTTCTTCGCTGCGCCATCTAGTTTCACTCCCCCCTTATTGTGTTGTTGCACTAAGGTGCTGCATTTGTCATGACACGAGTCGATTGGGTCACGTCAAAAACTACGGTAAAGGGCTGACCCATTTGAGCCCGAATGGCCTTTTCCACTAGCCCCACTTGGGCTGGGGTAATCGGCTCCGTAGCCCGCACAGCGAGCCTGACTTCCCGAGGATCCCAGAGCACAACGGTTTCCAGCACTTGAATATCTTCTCGGCCCAGCAGGGCATCTTGCGCCAAGAGCTGCCGAATAGCGAAGTTGAGCTGAGATTGCCGCACGAGTTGCCAAGAGCTGAAGCCGAGGGGAATCACCAATGCGCCAATGAGCAGGGCGCTGATGCTCCAGCTCAGGGTACGGCTGATTTGATTTTTGTTGCGGGTATAGCCTGCTAAAACGTACACCAGCATGCAGGCTAGGTTAATGCCCAGGAGGTTGGTGAGATACAGCAGAAAAGCGCCCCCACTGCTGAGCCATTGCCCCTGGGATAGGGTCAGCCCAGTGACGCATAGGGGCGGCATCAGCGCCACGGCGATCGCCGTCCCCGGTAGGGCATCCCCCAGCTCGGGGCGAATTTTGGCATAGCCGCTGACGCCCCCTGCCGCCATGGCAATTAAGAGGTCAATCAGGGTTGGCTCCGTGCGGGACAGCACTTCGCTACCAAATTCAGGAATCCCGATGAGGGTGCCGGTGAGCCAAGAGAAGCTGACGCCCAGCAGGGTTCCGATGGCGATCGCCTTGCCGCTGTTGCCCAGCATTTCAATATCGCCCTCTACTGCGGCGAAGGCGAAGCCCCGCAGCGGAAGCATCAGCGGGGCAATAATCATCGCGCCAATAATAACGGCGGTGCTGTTGACGATGAGGCCCAGGGTCGCAATCAGGCAGGAGCTGACAATGAGGGTGAGAAAGTTGAGGGATGTCCTCGATTCCTCAAAAAGGGATGCTCTAAGCTTGAGGATAGGGACGCTGGCAAGCCAGGTTTGAAAGCGATCGCGAATTTGCTCAGGGATAGATGTCATAGTAGCGGCAGCATAGATGCATTGACGAGCAGGCAAGAGCCTACATGAGGCAGAGTATAGTCCCATACTGCTGATTCTTGATGCTCAACGCTTTCTCCGCCGTTTGATGGCGTCTGTCCGAATGGTGGAATAGTTCTCAAACCAGCCGCGATACCAGAAAAAGGCAACTAGCCCCAGGGCGATCGCCGCCATCACCAAAAGGGCAATCGGGTAGCCATAGGGCCAGTCCAGCTCCGGCATATTCCACCCGGAGGCCTCGGTGTCAAAGTTCATGCCGTAGAGACTAGTGATGAACGTTAGGGGAATAAAGATGCCGGAGACCACCGTCAGCAGCTTCATCACCTCATTCATCCGGTTACTTACCGACGAGAGGTATACCTCCATCAGGTTGGCGGACAGCTCGCGGTACGACTCCACCATGTCCATCACCTGAGCGGCGTGGTCGTAGCAATCCCGCAGATAGGCGCGCACATCCTTGCTAATCAGGTGGCCCCCATCCCGCATCAGCAAGTTGATGGCGTCCCGCTGGGGCCAGATGGCTCGCCGCAGGGCCAGCAGCTCCCGCTTGACGGCGTAGATTTCCTCTACGGTTTGGCGAGTGGGGTTAAGCACCACATTATCTTCTAGATCTTCTAGGCGTTCGCCGTAATCTTCCAGTACGGGGAAGAAGCCATCGATGATGGTGTCTAGTAAGGTATAGGCAAGGTAGTCGGCTCCGCGATGCCGCACCTCCCCCCGGTTAAAGCGGATGCGATCGCGGACGGGTTGGAAGGTATCGTGCTCTGGCTCTTCCTGGACGGTAAGCAGGTAGTTTGGTCCTAAAATGAAGCTGACCTGCTCGCTAATAAACCCCCGTTCATCGGAAGTAGGAATGACCATCCGGGCCACGATGAGCAGCTGATCGTCATACTCTTCTATTTTGGGCCGCTGAGGCGCGTTGACCACATCCTCTAACACCAGCGGATGCAGCTTAAACAGCGTGCCCAACCGCTTCAAAACATCCTCACTACCCAAACCATGGACATCGACCCAAGAGACGGTTCCTGACATGAGGTACTCGTGGCACTGCTCTGGTTCGTCAATCACGACGCGCTGAGCCCCGTCAACGTTGTAGTCGATTAGGGTGATTTTGGGGAACGGCGCATCCGCCGGGATATCCAGCGTCCCTGGTAAACTGCCCGGCTTGTCGGAAAAATAGTCGTCTAAGTAAGAGCGATCGGGTTCCGACTCTAACCCGTCAGAGGATTGCCAGGGCATGTTGGTCATTTGGGGGAACAATAGGCTGCCAAAATCAGCTGGCCATAGTACAATTGATCTGTGTGCTGTGAGGTTTGGTGTATTGTAAATTTTTACCCGCGAATTTTACCCACGATAGGTACAGGCATGAATCAAGCAATACTGCTAAATTAACACCTACCATCACCAGACGAGCATCGTAAATGAACTGCTCTAGCACACTGTAATCATCCACTTGACTAATATCAACGCATTTACTATTTGTGTCATAGGCACCCACCGATAGGCATCCATTGAGGTAAGCATGGCTAAAGCGACAACCGACAGTAATTCCGAGAAACAGAAGGCACTGGACCTTGTTCTGACCCAAATCGATCGCAACTTTGGCAAAGGCACTATCATGCGCCTGGGGGATGCGGGCCGCATGCGGGTCGAAACAATCCCAACGGGGGCGCTGACCCTGGATCTAGCTCTGGGGGGCGGTTTGCCTAAGGGCCGGGTGATTGAAATCTATGGCCCTGAGAGTTCAGGCAAGACTACCGTAGCGCTCCACGCCCTGGCGGAAGTTCAGAAAACCGGCGGCATTGCAGCATTTGTCGATGCAGAACACGCGCTAGACCCCTACTACGCCGCTAATTTGGGCGTTGATATTGAGAATCTGCTCGTCTCTCAGCCTGATACTGGAGAATCTGCCTTAGAGATTGTCGACCAGCTGATTCGCTCCAATGCCATTGATGTTGTCGTTGTAGATTCCGTAGCGGCATTGGTGCCCCGCGCCGAAATTGAGGGCGAAATGGGGGATACCCACGTCGGCCTCCAGGCGCGACTCATGAGTCAGGCCCTGAGAAAAATCACGGGCAATATCGGCAAAACAGGATGCAGC
>JBARYO010000417.1:0-2329 GCA_049647905.1 Elainellaceae cyanobacterium
GCGAGCTTTGGCATCACCCAGCGCAATATTACTCACCAAGTCGATTAGGCTACCTAAACTTGTTGGATCGAGGTTCTGCCGCGCAAACACCTTGGGCAATACACCTTTAAGCGACGCATTCTCCGCCTCAATCGCATCCATCGCCGCATCAACCAGTTTGCCAATATCGGCCTGCTTCGCCTTACTTTGCAAAAAGAACCAGCGAGCTTCTAGCGGCACAAAGAAGATATTCTCTGCTTTGTACTCGTCTTTGTCTTCCGGGTCAGCGCCTGCGTACTCGCCTTCGCCCGCTTTCAGCTTAGAAAAAAGCTCCTCGAAGGCATCTGAGATGTATTTAAGGAAGATTAGGCCCAGCACCACATGCTTATATTCAGCGGCGTCTATATTTTTGCGCAGCGTATCAGCCGCTTTCCACAGCTGCTTTTCTAGCGGTTCCTCTTTAGCTTGCTCGCTCTTCTTCGCTTTAGTCATAAGCCTGGTTGCATCTTGACGTGTAGCAGTCAGTACTATGCGGAACGGAAAGCCGCGATCGCCTTCTATCGTTTCATACCAACGATTTTCCCGTTACAATCTTCCCCCAGTTATTGGCTAATACGCCAACGACAGGTCAACTTCATTGCGCAGCGGCGTTCCGTCTCGATAGCGCGATAGGTTGTCTAAAAACAAGGCAGCAATGCGCTCATTGTTACGGGGGGATAGGCCGGAGGCATGGGGCGTAATGAAAACGTTATCCAACTCCCAAAACGGGCTGCCCTGGGGCAGCGGCTCTGTCACAACGGTGTCTAACGCAGCTCCCGCAATGCGCCGCTGCTGCAGCACCTTCACCAGCGCCTGCTCCAAGATGAGGGCACCTCGACCCACGTTGATCAAATAGGCATCTGCCCTCATCTTGGCCAGCGCCGCCCCATCCAGCATGCCTTCCGTTTCAGGGGTAAGCGGCGTTGTGAGGACGACATAATGGGCCTCGGGCAGCAGGTCTTTCCAGGCGTCAGCCCCCACGACGCGCTCAAACGGCGGCTGGGGCTGGGGGTGACGCCGAGATCCCCACAGCCGCATGTCAAAGGCAGCAGCGCGACGGGCGATCGCCTGGCCGATGCCCCCAGCGCCCACAATCAGCAAAACCTTGTCGGCAAGCTCTTCGTAGTCTTCCCTGGGGGACCAGATATGCTGGCTCTGCTGCGATCGCAGGTGGAAAAAGGCTTTGGACTGAGCCAGAATATAGCCCATCACGGTTTCGGCAATGGGGCCTGCGAAGACGCCTGCGCTATTGGTCAACCGAATATCTCGCGATCGCAGATCCGCCACTAGATGATCGACCCCCGCGCTGGCGGAATGATACCAGCGTAGCGCCGGGGCCGATTCTAAGACGCGGCGGTGGGCCTTGCGGTTGAAGTCTGGATCGCTGACAAAGATCTCCGCGTCGGCAATATCACCCGCCACGTCACCCGCTTCGCTGGCCCACACAACCTCAAGCCCGTCGTACTGCGCGTTGAGCTGGGGCGTGAGGCTGTCGGCGATTGTGGTGGGGAGGATGAGCTTCATGGCGGTGTAAACTATGGTCAGGGGCCAACGGGGCGATGCCTTGGCCCATCCGTAGTGTAAAGCCCACCGGGGACCAGGGGAAGCGTATGGGACAGCGAGAGCGGCTAGTGCTGATGGCGGAAGATGAGCTGGTCCAGTACAGCACCGATGCCCTGAAGATGGAGCGGCTGCGGCGTAAGATTGGCCTTTCTGTGTCGCGGGCTGAGCAACAGCAGATTAAGCAAGAGCTGATGGACGAAATGTCTGGCTCGTTTGTGCAAAATATTGTGGAAGAGCAGCGGCAGCTAGTGGCCCTGCCGCTGTGGGGGGTTGCTGGCTTGGGCCTGCTGTTTGGAATTTCCTTCCGTCAGCCCCTGGATTTTCTGGCTCCGGCGATCGCCTTTCCTTTGGCGTTTAATGTTCAGAAGTGGGGCTGGAAGCTCCAGGCGAAGCGCTTGGTGATTCGTACCTTAGAAGATATTGAGCGTCGGATGCAGTCTCCTGAGACGGAATCGACTGAGACGGCTTAGGGGTGGTGGTGGATGGGGCGAAAAGGTTTTGCATTTCTGCTCCTAGGGTCATTGATACCTTGCGGGCAGGCTACTTGGCCCTCTCCCCCGGCCCCTCTCCCAAAGCTGGGAGAGGGGGGTCTGGTCCCCTTCCCTCAGATTGGGGGAAGGGCTAGGGATGGGGGCTTCCAGAGCGCTAAACAAGCACCCCAATCCTGAGATAGGGGAGTCTGGTTCCCTTCCCTCAGATTTTTGTGGGCAGGCTACTTGGCCCTCTCCCCCGGCCCCTCTCCCAAAGC
>JBARYO010000418.1:0-4075 GCA_049647905.1 Elainellaceae cyanobacterium
GTTCAAAGATGGTCTGCGGGTCACGGATGCCCCCACCATGGATGTGGTGGAGATGGTGCTGGTGGGCCGAGTCAACAAAGAGATTGTCACCTTGATCAATCAGGCCGGTGGTTCGGCGGTCGGGCTATGCGGCAAAGACGGCAACATTATCCGCGCCCGTTCCCAAGGGAATGAAGGCATTGGCTTTGTTGGAGAGGTGAATGTTCTAGATCCGAAGCTGATTGAGACCCTGTCTGCGGCAGGCTATATTCCTGTTGTTTCTAGCGTTGCGGCAGATGAAACGGGACAGGCTTACAACATCAATGCCGACACCGTAGCTGGGGAGCTGGCCGCCGCGTTAGGGGCCGAGAAGCTGATTTTGCTCACCGACATCCCAGGCATTTTGCGCGATCGCCATGACCCAGAAACGCTGATGCCCAAACTCAACATCCAGTCGGCCCGAGAATTGATTGATGAAGGTATTGTCGCCGGCGGCATGATTCCCAAGGTCAATTGCTGCGTGCGATCTCTGGCCCAAGGGGTACGGGCAACCCACATCGTCGATGGCCGCGTTCCCCACGCGCTGCTGCTGGAGATTTTGACCGATGCGGGTGTGGGCAGCATGCTTGTCGCGTCAGAGTTTTCTGACCCCGCCTAAGCGGTGTTCGCAAACTAAACCCATTTTCAAACGCAGAATTCCCCCAAACGAAGAACTCCGCGTTTCAGCCTAGATTGAGGTCCAACACAGCGAAGTAATATGACTGAGCAGCAAGCCATTGCCCGCCAGCAATATGGATTGGGCAAGTCAGCCTTTGAGCGCGGGCAGTACCGTCAAGCCGTTCAGCATTTCGAAAAAGCGGCGAGCTTGGTAGGCAAGATATCCCCCTTTAGCGGCGAGGTGCAAATCTGGCTGGTGACGGCATACCAAGCGCGGGGACAGATGGAAGATGCGGTTTCGCTCTGTCGGCGCATCACCCACCACCCTGACTACATCACCGCCAAGCAGGCGCGCCGTCTGCTGTATATCCTAGAAGCCCCGAAGCTGAAAAGTAGACCGGAGTGGATGACTTCTATTCCCGACCTGTCGCAAATTGAAGACGGCGGCGGGTCAAACCAGGGCATATCCCGGCAGCAGCCCCCGAAGCGATCGCGTCAGCCAAAGCCCAAACCCAAGCCAGAGCCTGTAGATTTGAGCCAGGTCAATACGGCGGACAACGGCTTTGTTTGGTTGGGGTTGGGGCTAACTGTCCTTTTAGCCGGGAGTCTCGCGATCGTAGGATTGGGCGGGTGATCACGATCAGTCCTTTCCCCGACGAGGAACACTTAAAGAAAGACCGAACGGTCTCTAGCCACTGCTTCACCACACTATACTTTCCATCAGAACTCATGCTGACTTTTTACTACCATCCCCTATCTCCCATTGCCCGTCGCGTTTGGCTGGCATTGCTGGAAAAGCAGCTCACATTTGAGCTAATCGAAGTCAACCTCAAATCTGGTGAGCAACATCAACCTGAATTTTCAGCTCTCAACCCTTTTCATCATGTGCCGGTGCTGACTGACGGCGACCTGACGTTGGTGGAATCTCTGGCTATTCTGGACTATCTAGATGCTAAATTCCCTGAGCGATCGCTGTCGCCCACGGCACCCGAAGCGATGGCCAGAATGCGGATGGTGCAGATGGTAATTGCCAATGAACTAATGACCAAACTTCCTCTTCTTGTCGCTGACCCTAAGGCTGAGGCGCTGTCGCAGCAGCTCAATACGGCGTTCACCTTCCTGTCAGCTCAGCTCGGGGAGCAGCCCTATTTCGGTGGGGCGTCTCTCTCTTTGGCCGATGTTGTGGCTGGAGCGACGTTGCCGCTGATGTGCCGATTGGGGGTGTCCTTTGCGAGCTATCCTACCCTAGAGCAGTGGCGTAGCCATATCGTGCAGCGTCCTGCATGGCAGCAGACAACGCCGAGCGACGCCGCCCTAGTTCAGTGGCAGCGGTGGGTTGGGATGATGGTTAGGCGGCGGCGGCAACAGCAGGCTAAAGCAAAGCAATAGACTGATAGGAATCGAGTCCAGCCAACGTTCTATACTGATAAGCTGTGGCCCTCACATTGATGACTTATGCTCAGAGCTGGAATTGTTGGACTGCCCAATGTCGGCAAATCGACCCTATTCAACGCCGTTGTTGCGAACGCTAAGGCACAGGCGGCCAATTTTCCGTTTTGTACCATCGAGCCCAACGTGGGCATTGTCGCCGTTCCTGACGAGCGGCTCAACGTCTTGACGAAAATTTCCGAATCAGACCAAACGGTTCCTGCACGCATCGAATTTGTCGACATTGCAGGACTGGTCAAGGGCGCAAGCCAAGGCGAGGGGTTAGGAAACCAGTTCTTAGCCAATATCCGTGAGGTAGACGCCATCATCCACGTGGTGCGCTGCTTTGAGGATGACGACATTATCCATGTGTCCGGCTCCATTGACCCCGCGCGGGATATTGAGGTGATCAACCTAGAGCTGGCGCTCTCAGATCTGAGCCAGATTGAGCGCCGCATCGAGCGCATCCGGAAGCAGGCACGTTCAAACAAAGACGCCCAGATCGAGCTAGCGCTGCTAGAAAAGTTTCAGCCGGTGCTTGATGCCGGCAAGCCAGCTCGCCAAGTGGAGCTAGATGAGGAGGAAGAATTAATTATCAAGCCGCTGGGGCTGCTGACCCGTAAGCCCATTATCTACGCAGCCAATGTGTCTGAAGATGACCTTGCCACAGGTAATTCCTGGGTGGAGCAGGTCAGAACCATCGCCGTTGATGACAACGCTCAGGTTGTGATTGTATCAGCGCAGGTGGAAGCTGAACTGGTCGATTTATCAGAGGATGAGCGTACTGATTTTCTAGATGCCCTTGGTGTCAGCGAAGGGGGGCTAAAGACTCTGATTCGCGCTACCTATGAGCTATTGGGGCTGCGGACCTACTTTACGACTGGACCGAAAGAAACGCGGGCTTGGACAATTCGCGCTGGTATGGTCGCCCCCCAAGCGGCAGGGGTCATCCATACGGATTTTGAACGCGGATTTATTCGAGCAGAAACCGTAGCCTATAGCGATCTTGTAGAAACTGGCTCCATGGGGGCAGCAAAAGAAAAGGGCCTTGTGCGCAGTGAGGGAAAGGAATACCTCGTTGAGGAAGGCGATGTGATGCTGTTCCGGTTCAACGTTTAGCCCAAAGCGATCGCGATTAGACCCATCACGACTGGCCCAGTCGACGTCGCCATTCGTCATCAATTTTGTCGGACTGGGCGATTTCCTGCGTGGTTAGATCGGTTTCTGTGGTGTACGCGACGTCATCGGCTGACAGTATGGTTTGCGTCGCAAACTGCTGGGCATAGGTAACCTTCTGCCGCAGCTCTGGTGTCGGGCGTTTGATTAGATCGATATGGTCTCGGCGACGCTGGTTACGGGCCTCAACACGACTGTTTCGCCAGCGAATCCACAAGTATCGCACCAGCGGGATAGTAATAAACCCAATGGCATAGAACAGCAATAGGCCATAGATGCTGGAGACAAATCCGACAAACCCAGTTTGTAGCTCTGGATAGAAGGCCACCTGCTGAAGTAGGGTGCCGAGATAGAGGGCGCCAGCAATGTTGAAGACCCCTAAGCCGCCAGCGGCCATCAGCTGACCAGAGCTGGCTTCGCTGAAGCGCCAGGGCAGTTCCTGCAGATACTCTGGAACGGAGCGTTCTTTTTGCCGAGCTGCTGTGACCTGTAGCTCTGGGAAGTGGTAGATGATATTGCCCTCTGGGCTCACCTCGGGGCGTCCGTTGAACCGAGACAGGACGGGCAGCACATAGTCCTCGTCCTCTAAGTCTCGTTGACTAACGCCATCCAAGTAGGGCGCAACCTCCTCAGCGGCGATCGCCCCATTGCGGTTGCGAATTAGGGATGCAACGGTTTGCCACCGTCGCTCTTCCAGATCAGCATTGGGGTTGCCATCTCCAAACAGGAACGAGAAAATGGCCTCTAAAAAGTTCATTTTGCTCTGATCTTTGCTTCCCTTTCGGCCTACGGAGGAACGCTGCTGGCGATAGTAGCCGCGACGCTCGTAGTAGTC